>JBIKNE010000058.1:0-8571 GCA_044358855.1 Bacteriovoracaceae bacterium
AAATCCTGAACAGGATTGTTGGTGACGAAAGTATTGAGATAAAACCCTTCTTTAAACTTAAAGACGATTTTAGAGTTTTTATCGATCCCTAAATCATCATATTCCGCTAATGCAGCAGCGTTCGCATTATTGGCCTGAGGTTCGTAGTTTTCGTACTCTTTGTTGAGAGCACCTTTACTTGCGGCCTCAAGATCTTCAAGTGTTTCTGCCGTAGCATATTGAACATAAACGCCCTGAGCGACGAGCTCTTTTCTCGTGTCGAGCCATTCAGGCTTTGAGACATCGCCCCAAATTGAGTAATCATCAGTTGTCGAAACATCACTCGTAGCGGAAGCCGTAGCAGTTGGCGGTGCTGCTAACTCAGTTGAAGTGAACTCACCTAATTTAACTTCAGGAGCACGCTCACCACTACCTGTTGTAAATGACAAAACCATTCCTGGTTCAATCAAATGAGGATTGGTAATAAAAGCATTAAGCGCCCAAATTTTGGGATAATAGAAACCCGAACCAAAGATACGTTTTGAAATTTTAAATAACCAATCATCTTTTACGACGGTGTAACTACTTACCTTGGCCTGAGTAGCTAATTCATTCCACTCTTCTTGGGAAATTTGACCTTGGAAATTTGAAGCAATTTCTAAAAGTTGCTTCTCTTCATTTCCGACATCAAAGATATCTGTTTTTGAAACATTGACTGAGTCATTTGCGACATTTTTTTCTTTAGCAGGACCGGCCAGCCCTTCACTTTTTGCTTCAACGTCTTCAGACACTGGAGCGGGAACAAAGTCAGGTGAGGCCACTTTACCTTCACTCAAATCAGTGTCACGCAAATCAATTTTAAGCTCTTCAAGATCATCCATTTCGGCTGAATCAAGTGGCTTTGGTAGATCATCATCCGCAGTCTTCATCGCATCGGACATCGACTGATCTGAACTATCCAGCGCTTCTAGTTGCGAGAGTTCTTCATCTGAAATCGCTGAAGTTGCGTCATTTGGGGTGTCGGGGATGACTTCTGCCGGAATGCTTTCTTCGGCGGCTACTTCGGTAGTAGGTGCTACGGGAGCATCGGCTTCATTGAGTAATTGATTGAGATCTTCGCTTTCAACCACATCTAAGTCAGGAATACCTTCATCCTGAGCGAAAGATGCTTGAACACAAAGAGCAAAGAATACCAGAACCAGCAGTTTATGAATCAATTAGACTCCTAACTGAAATACGTCTCGTAACATTGAGAGGTATTGTTCTTTTTTAGGGGCCAGTCCTAATTTCTCGGCACAGACGACAGCACCACGTAGCGCATCTAGTACAGCTCCTGAGTTTGCCATTTTTGAAATGACACCTTCAAATGCCTGTAGTGCTAAATCGTATTCACCTTGCTGCATAAGAATCTCTCCCATACCTAGCTGAGATCGTGCACGAATGGGAGTAATGGCACCGCTGGCAAGTTCTTGAAAAATTTTCATCGCTTCGCTAGCGCTGGTCGAACGCATAGATTGAGCTTGGCGATAGCGTTGCAATTGACCCTCAATATCACCGGCATCAATTACAGGTGCAGCTGATTTATTGCCAGTGAATGCATCAACAGTCTCAACTCGAGTACCATTTTCAATCATGGGCGCATCACGCAACTCATTCACTAACGGATCTGAAGCACGGCCATCTTTGAGTGCTTGATACTGGCGATTAAGCTCCTCGTAACGGGCCAACAAATCGTCGTATTCAGCTTTAGTGATAAGCTGTTTTTTATTCTGCGCACTTTGTGGACGTGATCTTGGATTTTCTTCTTCTCCGACTAGACTGCGCTCCATGCGCTCAAGCCATGAACAAGAAGTAAGCAAAAGAGCAAGCGACAAAACTGGCCAGTTTTTTGAAATTTTCAAACCGTCCTCCGTGACTAAAGGCCTGAAAACATTTAGTTTCCTTAGTACTATTCTAGAGACTCATCATACAGTGTCAAGGAAGCCTCATGACAGCACGCTATTTGTTGACCAAAGAAGTTTTGCATTTAACTATTCGAGTGCCAAAAAACGATGCCGGCTACATCCTTCATCTCTTGGAAGCTCGCGATAATCTTTGTTTTCCCACGACACTACCGGTGGAAAGTGGCGTCGGTTGGCGCGATCTGCTCCTACGTGCCCCTATAGAGTGGGAGTCCGAACTGAGAAAATTTTTAAATGAAATTCAAAAAGAAATCCCGATCTCCATTACTGAAGACCGGGTGATAAAAGACGATTAAGCAAGTTTTGAATAAAAACCCAAGACATCTTCTGCGTGTGTTTTAGTGTCTACTTTGCAAATGATGTGAACAATCTTCCCTTCTTTATCCAACAAGAATGACTGGCGCAATATTCCGTCAAAGGTTTTACCCATAAATTGTTTTTGGCCCCAAGAACCGTAAGCTTCTGCCACTTTGTGATCCACATCTGACAAAAGATCGAAATTTAAACCGTCTCGCTCTTGAAATTTTTTGAGAGCGGCTGGTTTATCGGGACTAATTCCTAAAACCACAATGTTATGTGCTGCCAGATCCGTTTTTTTGTCACGCAGACCACAGGCCTGCACTGTACAACCCGGTGTCATAGCGCGAGGGTAAAAATAAACCACCACAAACTTACCGCGATAATCGGAGAGCTTAACACTCTGGCCGTCTTGATTGAGCAGACTGAAGTCTTTTGCTTCAGAGCCTAGCGCCGGAAGTTGTGGAGCAGCTTTTTTAACTGGTTTCTTCACTGTTGATTTTTTCACAACTTTTTTAGCGACTTTTTTCTTGGTCACTTTCTTCGCCACTTTCTTCGCCACTTTCTTCGCTACTTTCTTGGCTGTTTTCTTGGTCGTTTTCTTTGCAACTTTTTTGGTGGCTTTCTTTGCCATAATATTCTCCTTAATTACCATTGATCTCTGAGACGCCGTAAACTAACGAAACACATCTGATCACTGTCGATATTAACTGCCAAGGGGGAAGATAGCTCTTTTACCCGTTCTCTGAGTTGTGTAGCAGATGTGTTTAAAAAAGGATTAATCTTTTTTTCTTCGCCCCAAGTCGAGGGGGACATCTCATACGTCACTTGCTGAGCACAGAGCGCCTGTTGCTTAAGTACAAATTGATTACTAGGCATTACATGTTGGGCAAAGGCCAGATTGCGCTCCCAATAATCATGTCCGCAATGAAGCAAAGCATGGTCTGGTAGTTGAATTAACAATCGTTCTATCGTTTGAAAAAGCTGTGTAGGCTCACCACCATTTTTACAATTTCCAACACCGGCCTGAAAAATGGTATCCCCCGCAAAAACATGTCGTTCCTGACCATCGTTTAAAATGAAAAGAACATGGTCCATGGTATGCCCTGGAGCAGATTTTTTTTCAAGCCAGACCTGTTCATTCAACACAGGAACTTGATTTTGTATTAATACCGCATTTCCCTGGGTATGGTCGGCATGGCCGTGAGTATTGAGCACTCCTATTAACTTAAGTTTTTCCCCGCGTGCCCAAGTCAAGATCTGCTCACCGTCCCAAGGATCGATCACCAGCGCTTCCTGCGTAGCGGTTTCCTGCAAGACGTAGGTATAATTCCTTAAACGATTGTGGGCGAAAAATCGCCAAACCTGAAATCGAGAGGTACGCGCTATGAGCATGACAGGAATCCTTATTGTCGCATTTTTGCTGGGATTTAAGCTGATGGTACATACATGGCTTATGCTCCGACAATATCGAGCAATGTCAAAAGGTCGCAACAGTGTACCCAGTAGTTTTGCGCAACACTTCACTCTTGAACAGCATCAGAAGGCAATTGATTACGGCAAGGCCCGCTTAAGCTTCGTTTTAGCACGTCTATGGTTTAGCGGCCTCATCCTCGCCCTGTGGTTCTTCACCGGCGCACTTAACTTTCTCGATTCTTTATTATTTTTCTTCGTACCTAGTAGTACCTGGCAACCTATCGCTTTAATTGCGAGTGTAGGCCTAGTAGAAGGGATCTTAGGAATGCCATGGTCAATTTATTCACAATTTGTGCTGGAAGAAAAATTTGGATTCAATCGTACTACTTGGGGAACTTTTTTCTCTGATCGTATAAAAGGGATCGCACTAGGTTCTGTTTTTGGTCTCATGCTCGGTTATCCTTTAATTTGGCTGATGCAAAACATGCCTGGAATTTGGTGGATTCCTGCATATGTGGTTTACACTTGTTTTCAAATCTTATTGCTCTGGCTCTTCCCTACTGTCATTGCTCCGCTCTTCAATAAATTCTCTCCACTCGAGGACAAAGAACTTGCTACTGGAATTAATGATCTGGTGGTTGAGGCGGGCTTTAAGAGTCAGGGTGTATTTGTGATGGATGCTTCGAAACGCAGCTCTCATGGCAATGCCTATTTTACGGGCATCGGAAAAGCCAAACGCATTGTCTTTTTTGATACTCTTCTCAAAACTCTTAAGCCGCAAGAAACACTCGCGGTGCTTGCTCATGAAATTGGCCATCTCGCCCATGGACATATCAAGAAAGGATTAATTTTAAGTCTAGTGATGACGGCCGTCGCATTTTTTGCGCTCGGGTGGTTTGCCACGCGCGCCGATCTTTTTATTGATTTGGGCCTCTCTCCTACTCATGGAGTCGTTCTGTTGGTAGCAAGTTGGCTCGGCGGACTTATCTCTGTCCCACTCTCGCCCCTGATGTCGCGTTGGTCGCGCAAACATGAATTCGAAGCCGATCGATACGCTGTCAAACGCTCATCTGCAAAGGCACTGTCTGAGGCGTTGATTTGTTTGTATCGTGAAAATGCTGGGAGTTTAATTGTTGATCCGCTCTATGCGGCCTGGAATTACTCACACCCGCCATTAAGTGAGCGGGTGCAAGCGATGCATGAAAACTAGTTAGTAAGGCTCGTTCGCAAGAAATCAAAGTACGGCAAGCGGTACTTCTCAATTTCATTGTGTAGCTCATGATATCCACCATCGACTTTAAGAACTTTGGTGTTCTTTTCAATGGCATTGAAATATTTCAACAGCATTCCAGGGTGCACTAAACCATCTTCTGTTCCAACAGAAGCATAAAGTGGACAGCGCGCTCTGATAGGCCGCGAGAATACCTCGCGTGATGTTTTCAAAAGCTGGAAGAAAAGATGAGTATGAACTTTCAATTCTACAAACTCATCGTTGAGATAATTTTGCAGCACACGACTGTCGTGCGAGAGTCGATTTAAATCGAGAATTCCTTTTAAAGGAAGACTCAAAGGCAGATCGGCCAAACCTTTTAAAAGCATAACAGGAGCATTTCCAAAGATAGGCCCAAGAATTCCAGGAGCTCCGACGGGCGGAGAACTTAAAAAGACTTTTTCAGGATAGAGGTCTTCCCTTGCTTCGTTTTGTAACCAATCGGCGGTTATCAAGGCTCCCATCGAATGACCAAATGCCATGTAGCGCTTCATGGAAAATTCACTCTTCAAGTATTCAACAATCGCTTGGAGATCCCGACGAAAATCGGCAAATTCATTGACGTTGGTGCGCTCACCCTCTGAACGACCATGGCCGCGTAGGTCATAAAGTAAGATATTAAACTGACCGGCAAACAACTTAAGAAAATGCTGATGACGATTCATGTGTTCCCCAAGTCCATGAGTGACAATCAACCAAACCGGTGCACCATTTTCTTTAACCATGGCCTTGAGCTTAAGTCCTCCATGGCCCACGATGTCACGATATTCATTTTGCATATGTTCCCCTTTGCCACCTAGATAATAGTAAATCCCTTGGTGGGGCGCCAGCATTTCGTTATACTGCCATAATGTATTGTCCTGTCTGTTTTCAAAACACACTTAAGTTGCGCTCGAATGGCGTGGTCAAGTTGAGTTTCAACGGCAAATCGCGCAACACCAGTCTGTTTACCTACAATCTCAACAAAGATTCTGGCGCAGACCTCGCTGAAAAACTGCGTGACAAAATTATCGATTTTTTAAGTTGGTATGCTGAATTTCAAAACAAAGCTCCGATTAAAACCATCGAAGCCTACTCCAGTGACTGCCAATGCAATAATGCCTGCAAAATTGATGTAGTGAACACCCGAGTAAGTGTCATCGGTGTGATGTATTCTTTCAAAGAAATTGACCATCTTTTGCAATCTGAAGGGAAGAAGTTCGGTATTGAGATTTCTCTCACACCTCCCTAGAGCGGAACGTCGAGTTTAACTTCAAACTCAATAAAACCTTTCAACTGAAACGACTTTGGTGGGACTTTCGATGAATCAATAAAAGTTTCAATTCGTAAGCGGTCACCCTTCAAGAGCATCGGGAGCATATTCTGATCATTCACTTTCACATCCATACACACTTGATCACTGCATGGCTCAATCTTAGCGATTCCTGCATTGGCCAGCTGCGCTTCATGACGTTCAAGCAACTCATAAAACTTTTCGCGTACCAGCTCTTGTTCTTTTAGTTCCACAAAGAG
Source organism: Bacteriovoracaceae bacterium (assembly GCA_044358855.1). Lineage (GTDB taxonomy): Bacteria > Bdellovibrionota > Bacteriovoracia > Bacteriovoracales > Bacteriovoracaceae > UBA6144. Next base: position 6,436 of record JBIKNE010000058.1, read on the forward strand.
CGACTTATTAACCACTACAATCTCTTTAATAAGTTCCTTCATCTCCGGATCTCGGTGCATAATCGAGCGCACTTTCACAGGAAACTCACCATAAACGACAAACATCGGACCACGCTCTTTATTGCGCAAAACTTCCGAGCGTTTTTTCTTTTGGTATCTTAATACTTCTACCGGACGAAGACCCTCTGGGAGCGCCGCGATTTGTTCGGCCGTTAATAGATCTCTCTCTGGAACCACTTCAGTAATGATCTCCGGTGTGTAATCAGTAATCGAGCCCACATTGAGCATACGGAAATTGATTTTCAATTCGTGAATAAAACTAAAATCAAGCGTACTGCCTCCGCGCAAGATGTCGCGAAAACGCAGCCACCAATTGGAAGGGCGATTTTGTAGAATATTTTTTTGATCGATGTGAAAAAAGACCCGCTTAATCGAGATCGACTTGAGGTACTTCGAAGATAAATCAGGGATGGGCTGAGTTATTATAATATTCGCTTTTCCCAAGCCTAACTGCGCACCTAAATTAAATGTCGATTGAGTCATCAAGCGGAGCACATCACCTAACAACGGAACTCGTGCGACTCCACGGTTAGGATCGACCGGAGAATCGTAGCCATCAAGAGATTGATCTGAAAGCGGCAGCTTAACTGTGAAAACCGCAAACTCTCCATCCCCATGCGATTCCTTCAAAGGAATCGCATCAAACAAGGGCGTTACTTTTGATTTCTGCCCACAAGCAGAAACAAACAGCACAAAACTGAGGAGAAGGAGGGTGCGCATGGAAGGAATCTTAGCCCTAGACGCCCCCTCGACACAGTGCGCATTACTTTTTTACACACCTCCCCCTGCCACCCCTAAAAACCACTAAAATAGGTAATCTCACTCAACGGCTAAAGAAGGACTCTCACCATGTCTCGAATTGGATGGATGGCGCTTGCCTCATCTCTCGTGATTTCAAGTGCTTATGCTCAGGTGCATAAATCGCTTCCTAAAGGCGTCCGCCTAATGGCCTACCGCAATGTGAACACTACTAAGATCGACGCCACCTATAACCAATCCCAGGCCGTCAGCCCGCTCTCTTTCGACGTCAACGCCGATGCCAAAACTCTTGAATCGGTGGGTGAGGCCGTCCGAGTCTATTTCGAAGAGCTACGCGCGATCAGCCCTGAGGCCTATGACCAAATGACCTTTGGCCAATTCAATTTCTCGGCCGAAGCCCAGGTTCAAGTCCACGGTTTCGGCGCCGGCTACGGCATCAATGACCGCTTAACCGTTTATGGAATCCTTCCTTATTACAGCGCTCGCGTCGATATGAAGTATCGCCAAGTTCGCCCATCTAACGTCAATGAAGTTGCCGACGAAGTTGAACAATCTGGTGGCGGTGATGTCGACAGCACAATTGCAAATATAACCAATGCTCTTCCAGGTGCAACCGGCAACCTTCTGCAGTCCGTAGTAGTGAACACCTTTAACTATGAAGAACTGGGAAATTGGCAAGGTTCAGGATACGGAGATCTTGAATTGGGCGCGATGTATCGCTTGGCCGATCATGGAACCTGGGGCTTCGCTATCACGAGTGGCATCGTAGCTCCCACCGGCGTAGAAGACGATCCAGATCTATTGCAAGATATCGCTTTCGGTGATGGCCAGTGGGACGTCTTTGTTGAAGGAGCTTACGGCTTTATTATCAACGATAACTTTATGCTAGGAAACACACTTCGCTACACCTACCAAGCACCTGCTGAGAAATCTCTGCGCATTCCGCTGGACCGCGATTTTGCTCTAGGAGATAGAAAAGGGAGCTTTGAAGTGAAGTACGGAGACAAAATCGATTATGTTTTCTCGATGACCTACACCATGAACGATTGGTTCTCTGTCACGCCTGCTTATGAGATGAACTACCAGATGAGCTCAGAATATGATTCGATCTATGGCGAAGCTAATGACTTTCTAGCCTATAACTCGGATCGCACTGGTCACATTGCTCGTCTCACTACGACAGTTTCGTCCATTCAGCCTTATCTCAAAAAACAATTTGCTCTGCCAGCGACGATTAATCTCAATCTTCAGCAAACCTTTGCCGGCCAAAACGTTCCGAAAATGGGACGTGTCGAACTAGAATTTCGTATGCTCTTC
>JBIKNE010000059.1:0-8566 GCA_044358855.1 Bacteriovoracaceae bacterium
AAATTGGCATCCACGCCCAAAGCTTCTGCCTGTCGTTCAAATGCTTTTGATCGTGGCTTTTCAGGAGCAGACCAAAAAAGTTCGTCGGTGATTTCCTTTTCAACTATTGTTCGTTTTTTGAAGCGCAAAATATAAGGTGAAATGTCATGGGCCAAGCCCATTCCTAGAATTTCTAAAAGGCTCACACCCTCTTCAATTCGATGACGTTCCACAAAGGAGAGATAGATAAGATTGAGTTCTTCCCATTTTTTCAGATCAGGGAACTTGCCTTCATCAAAAAGATTTTCTTGTTGCTCACATAAACGACGAACATGAAACAAGTACCACGGTTTGCGTTCAGCAACTTGGTAGCCTTGCATTTCTGTGACGCCTGCATTGGTCATTTCATCACAGCGCGATCGAAGATCGGTAATTGTGATGGTGTGAGCATAAACAGCTAGCATCCATGCTAGCCAGGATAAAATCATTGTTAGTTTCTTCCGCCGCGATAATCCATGACCTCACGATTCCCGATATAACTATAGCCAAGAAAGACTAAGATAAAAGCAGCATGTATTGGCCATCCCAATTCGGCAAATCCATCATATTGGCGAAAGAATCCCCAGCTAAATGTAACCGCTGTTCCTGCATGAATACTGATCCACATCACCATATGAATCAAAGTTTCTTTTTCAGAACAACGCGGCAGATGCCAGTGCAGCTCATCCATGAATTCATGGAGTGTGCGAGTAATCCATGCACCTACAAACAAAAACAATGCGAGCCCTGGCCACCACGTCATAAGGAGAAGTGACAACATCAGCACATAGCTGGCATACATAATCATTCGATGAGTTCGAAGTTCTCCGTCAGTAATATCTTTTTTCCAGATTGTTAAATGAGTTTTGTGATCGAAATACCAAAATACTCCAAAGACTACTCCGAAAAAAATCATGGCATAGGCAAAGTGAGCAGAAGGAATTGATTCAATCCAAGACATAAAAAACCATCCTTATTAAAAAAATCACACCACACGTCGCTAAATTCATATACTGAGTTGCATAGTGTCCCGGATTACCCAAGCGTAGCCATTCAAGATTGGCGGCTCTCCAGACAAGTACCAATAACCACCATAATGCCCATGGAAGTGGCATAAAGAACAACATCAGACCGCTGGACAAATTTAAGGCATGTAAAAAAGCATAGGTGGCATTCTCGCCCAACACCAATGGAAGTGTCCGCGTTCCACTGAGTCGATCTTCTTCGAGATCATCTAAGTCTCTCAGCACGCTGCCGGCCATGACTTGCAGTGAAACAAATGCTGCTGCCCAGTGGGCGTAGTCAATTTCAAATGATCCTGCGCCTAAGTAAACTAATAGCGCCCATCCCACTCCAATCCAAGCACTCTTAATACCTGTCAGAGACTTCAGACGGAAAATGCCTGACGCTGTATTGATGGGATACGAATATGAAAATCCTAAAATTAAAATCGCGATAGCACTTACGACTGTGGCGTGACCTCGCCAATAGGCGACAACCAATCCTGAGATTAACAATGGTAAGAGTTTAAGTCCCGCTTTTGATACCAAGGCCTTAATTGGATGTTCAAAATCTGTGAGTGAATCCATACCATAAACGAATCCAACTAATGCGATAGTGATCCATCCCACTGCTAAAGTAGAGTTTAGTTGCCAATCAATTAAGCTGTGACCAGTAAACACAATCGCGATCGCTGCACCAGTGAGAAGCCAAATTGATTTACGTCTCCAGAGGAGAAAGTGAAGGGCCATAGATATCCTTATTGTCTAAGAATATTATACTCCTTGGCCCATAGCGCATGTTGAAATCTTATCCGACCGAGTTAATCTTCCTTTCACAAAATTAAGCTATTTTACTCGCATCGAATTTTCTATCAGCGAAACACTCACAACTAAAATCTCCACGCCCACAGATTGAAAACTTATATTAAGACCTGCAAAGCTCATCCCAAAAATAGCATCGCTCTTCGCAACTCTTGGTCTAGGATCCAATGCCAAAACTTGATCGATCGTTGATTTTTCTTTAAAACGGCTGAGCTTCTGTAGCTCATCATTCGCCTTATCACTCCAATTGATCTGAACACGCTTTTGCTCAATCGCATCTGACCAATGAGAGCTTATACCCTGAGGTCGATCATAAGATTCGACGTAAGGCTTAATATCTAGAATGGGAGTTCCATCCACAAAATCGTGGCCACTCACATGAATTCGAATCGCACCGTCGATGAATTCGACACCTTCGTTTTTAACCAGTGAGAGTCCAATCGGATTTGGGCGATGAGGAGATCGGGTAGCAAAGACTCCCATACGCTTCTCTCCACCTAAAACCGGTGGGCGCACTGTACCTCTACGAAATGGCTCGCTCTGATGGAAGTGAAAAAGTACCCAAAGATGACTGCACTCCTCGAGTCCGCGACTAAGAGTTTCGTGACCAAATTCACCATTTAGCCGCAATACCGCTTCAAGCCCAGGGGCTAGACCTGGCTGTTTGGGCAAACCAAACTTTTCCGGAAACTCTGACTGGATGTTGCCAATGTATTGAAATTGCATCTCTTCCTACTCAGTAAAATGAATTCTTTATGTTCAATGTAAGACAAAACTTTGACAAGCGAAAGACATGACCTACTCTTTACTTATGTGAACACATTGGCCGTGGTTGAATGATCCCAGAAATTTGAGAGGTGCAGCATGATTGAATCTTTATTGGCGAAACAGCTTATTCCGGACTTTGTCATAAGATTAGGAATCCGAAGACTTCTAGCTCAACGTTTAAAAGAAATTGCTCCACTAGAAAGCCCCGAAGCTCAAGAGATCTTTTTCAATCAACTAAAAGCCGGGCCGATCGCGGTGAATACGCGTGATGCCAACGATCAACACTATGAAGTTCCGACTGAATTTTATCTCAAAGTTTTAGGCCCTCATCTCAAATATTCTAGCGGACTCTGGGAAAAGGGTGATGATTTTCTAGCCTCTGAGAAACGTATGTTAGCCAAAACTTGTGAACGAGCTGGAATTGTTGATGGAATGGATCTTCTTGAACTGGGTTGCGGTTGGGGTTCACTAACATTATGGATGGCGGCCAAGTTTCCAAATTCTAAAATTACTGGTGTAAGTAATTCTAGCACTCAGCGCGATTATATTCTTAAGCAAGCTCAAGAGCGTGGTCTAACAAATATTTCAATCATCACAGCTGATATGAATGTGTTCGAAGCCCCCTCTCAATATGATCATGTAGTCTCAGTAGAAATGTTTGAGCACATGAGAAACTGGGAAAAACTTCTCGAAAAAGTCCACCGCTGGCTCAAACCTCAGGGCAAACTTTTTGTTCATATTTTTGTTCACAAAACTACGCCTTACTTATTTGAAGTCAAAGACGCGAGCGACTGGATGTCGCGCTATTTCTTCTCTGGCGGAATCATGCCCAGCTTTGATCAGTTTAAAAAATTCAACAAACACTTCCGTATCGTTGAGCAATGGAAAGTGAATGGAAATAATTACGCTGAAACTTCTGAGGCCTGGCTTAAAGAAACAGACAAACATGCCGCGGCTCTACTACCTATGTTTGAAAAACATTATGGAGCTGGCCAAGGCAGAAAATGGCTTGAGTGGTGGCGAGTTTTCTTCATGTCATGTGCAGAATTATTTAAATACAACAATGGCGACGAGTGGTTCGTAGGGCATTACCTGATGGAGAAACAATGAAACCCTCTCTCGCTGTCGTCGGAACAGGTATGGCCGGAATGTCGGCTGCTTTTTTCTTAAAAGATGACTTTGAGATCACCGTCTTTGAGAAGAATGATTACATTGGTGGTCACACCAACACAGTCTATGTTGCTGAATCTGATCGCCAGATTCCCATCGATACCGGTTTCATGGTTTTCAATGAAGTAACTTATCCTCTGATGTGTCGACTTTTTAAGAAGTTGGAAGTTCCTTATCATGACACCAGCATGTCATTTTGCGTTTATGACTACAATCGAGCATTCGAATACAACGGTGGCTCCTTCCGAGATCTTTTTACCCAGAAAAAAAATGCATTGAGCCCACGTTTCTGGAAGATGCTGATCGATATCTATCGCTTTGGCAAAGGTGTCCCTCGCTATCTTTCAGAACCTGAGTTTGATGGAATCTCCTTGGGTGATTTGATTAAGCGGGAAGGATTGGGAGAAGGTTTTACCGATGACTATCTCTTACCAATGACGGCTGCAGTCTGGTCCACTCCTCACTATGAAATGCTGCGCTTTCCGGCACGTACTATGATTCGCTTCTTACAGAATCATGGTTTAACCGGAATAGATACCCAGCACCAATGGAAGACTGTTGAGAAAGGATCAGAAACCTATAAGCAAAAACTTATTGCCACATTTCGCGACAGAATTAAAACCAACGCTAAAGTCATTAAAGTTCATAGAGCAAATGGCAAAGCTATTGTTACTCTTAGTGATGGCACAGAGAAAATATTTGATAAAGTTGTACTGGCTTCTCACGCTGATGAGACGAGAGAAATCTTGCAAAACCCAACTCCACTAGAGCAAGAGCTTCTGGCCCCCTTTCATTATCAAAAGAACGAGGCATGGCTACACACTGACTCAAACATCATGCCTAAGATAAAACGCAACTGGTCTTCTTGGAATCAAGTTCAGCGCGATGGCGAGCGCTTCACTGTCTATTACATGAATTGCTTGCAACCGATTTCTAAAAAAGTTGACTACTTCATCAATATCAACGGCACTCAATTCATCGATGAGAAAAAAGTAATCAAAAAAATTACTTACCATCATCCTCTGTTTGGGGTTGAAACAGAAAAAGCTCAACGTCGACTGCATGAACTCAATCAAAAAGACGGTGTTATTCAATTTTGCGGAGCTTGGTTTAGATACGGGTTTCATGAAGATGCACTCATGTCGAGTGTACAAATGTGCCAAAACCTATTGGGACGTGAGGTTCTGTGAAAAGTGGTGTGTATCTCGGAACAGTCACTCACGTAAGAAAAGCGATCAAATCCTATCGCTTTGCCAATCGTGTGCCTTGGTGGCTCATCAACCTAGATGAACTAGCAGAACTTGATAAATTTTGGGGATTTGCCCACAACCGTTTCTCGCTATTTAACTTTCGAGATTTGGATCACATTCACATGGGCGAGCTCTCTGCCAAAGACAATATTATTAAATGGGCCCGCACTCAGGGTTTGAATGAGGAAATCATCCAAGTAAGCCTGCTCACCAATCTTCGCACCTTGGGCTATGTCTTTAATCCAGTCTCTTTCTATTATTTACAAGGAAAAGAGCAACGCTGGATCATATCTGAGATTGGAAATACGTTTTGGGAGCAAAAGCCAACATTGCTAGGACCTTTTAAGAATGATGAATTCTCTTGTGAGATTCCTAAGCTCTTTTATATTTCCCCTTTTTTGAGCTTAGAAAACACACTCCAACTCAAACTTAATTGGCCAGCAGACGAAATTAAAATTCTCATAAATGATATTTCTCCCAAGGGAGAGCTTGAGCTGACGGCAGTCTTTCGTGGAGAACGCCAGGAAATAACTCAATCATTAATTCTCAAACTCGCCCTTCTGTTCCCTCTACTCTGTTTTCAAATTATTACCCTTATACATTGGCATGCCTTTAAGCTTTGGCTCAAAGGCATCCCCTATTTTAAAAAGTCTGATCGACTTGACCTGCAACAAGGAGTCTTCCAATGGAAGTCACGAAAATTCAAAAAGCTATCCTAGAATCATCGCTACCACGCTCGGTAGTTGAATCAGTGATGGGCCGAATCAAGCACGGCTCACTTTTGATGAAACATAGCGATGGCTCAGAAAAGCGCTATGGAGATCATCTTACTCAACCCATTAATGTGACAATTCACGACGAACGCTTCTACCTTCACTGCTTGCTTTATGGTGATATCGGATTTGGTGAAGCCTTTATGTATGGCTGGTGGACAACGACTGATCTGGCCGGTGTGCTAAAAACGCTTATCAATAATATGCAAGAACTCGGTGGCATGTCGGGCAGTAAAGCGAAAGCAAGCGGGAATGTGCTTAAGGCCGTCAACCGAGCTGCTCACCTCTTTCGCGCCAACACTCTAGCAGGTGCGAGAAAAAACATTCAGGAACACTACGATCTCTCGAACGATTTCTATTCGTTGTGGCTTGATCCTACCATGACTTATTCCAGCGCTTACTGGACACAAAAAGATATGACTCTCGAAGAAGCTCAGCGTGCCAAGTGGAAAGCGTTAGCTGAAAATCTTGAACTTAAGGCAGAAGATGATCTCTTAGAAATTGGCACAGGTTGGGGCGGTTTTGCTTGTTATGCTGCTAAAGAATACGGTTGCAAAGTAACTACCATCACTATCTCAGAAGAGCAGCACAAGTACGCCAAAGCACTTTTTGAGCGCGAAGGTGTTGCCGACAAGATCACACTGCATTTACAAGATTATCGAAAGATTAAGGGAACCTTCAGCAAAATCGTCTCTATCGAAATGATGGAAGCTATTGGACACGCCTTTCTTCCGATCTTCTTTAAAGTCATGAATGATCGCTTAAGACCTAACGGATTAGTGAGCTTTCAAGTTATCACTTGTGCTGATTCTCGCTATGAAGAGTACCGCAAAGGTGTCGACTGGATTCAGAAGCATATTTTCCCAGGAGCACTTCTTCCTAGCGTGGGCCACATGACAAAAGTTATTAACGAAGTCAGTGAACTGCAATTAGTTAAGTTTCGTGATATGGGACCACATTACGCCAAAACTTTACGCGCTTGGGACAAAAACTTCACTCGCGTAGAAAATAAAATTGAAACACTAGGCTTTGACGAGACCTTCCGTCGCAAGTGGCACTACTACTTCCAATATTGCGAAGCTGCTTTTGAAACGCGCAATATTTCCGTGGTACAAATGACTTTGACTCGTCCGAATAATTCGACCATTCAATCAGACGTCTTGTGATCTATCAGCTCCCACTTAGAGTGGGAGCTTTTTTCCTAGAAATGGAATCAGGCGCGGAACACGTGAAGCATACTCACGGTATTCCGGTTTTTCTAGATAGCGTTTTTCAATCAAAGGAATGCCCGTCACTTTTAAAAGAGAGTAGCAAATTGTCAGAGGACCGATGATTGTCCAGGCCGACCAAAAATTGAAAATATAAAGATAAACTCCCCACCAAACCAACATCTCGCCGAGATAGTTTGGAAAGCGCACGAAGACCCAGGGCCCAGAAGTACAAAGTTTTCCTTTATTCGCAGGGTTTAATTTAAATTTACGAAGATGATTATCCGCCCAAGCCTCAAGTCCAAAACCAACTATCCAAATTGATAAGCCTAGAATCTGTTTATAACCAAATTTCTCCAGATCACTCGACATCCCCAATTGGATAGGAAGCGAGATGACAAACATAGCAGCACCCTGCGCCAAGAAAACCTTCTTATAACCTTCCATTAAGTAGTTTTGTCCCCACTGAACGCGATAGGCCATATAACGTGGATCTTCCCCATGTCCCTTGCTACGTGTAAAAATATACCAGGCCAGACGCAGCCCCCACAGGCTGATCATGACAAGCAAAACTGCTTTAGGGCCGCTAGGATAATTTTGGATATATGATACCAGGGCAACAAGGACGAAACCCAGTCCCCAAGCAATATCCATGACAGAGAACTTATCTTGCTTCCAAGCAAGCCAGAAGAAAAAATGGATTAATAGAAGAATAGAAATAACTGCAAGGGCCATGGCCACTAGCTCCCGGAGATTGATTATGCGTCTTATTCTAACATTTGTTTTCTTACTGACATCAAATTTCGTACACGCCACCCAGGACAAACCCATGAGTTATGCTGATCGAGTAAAAGACGCCTGGACTCGCCTCGATGCGAACAACCTACAAGTCGTCGATGAGTTCTATGATAAAGACCTTGAGTTTCATGACCCCATCGGCAGTCTCAAGGGTCGCGAAAACATGCGCGCTTATTATAAGAAAATGTATAAGGACCTTAAGTCCATTAAGTTTGAGTATCAAGAGATTCTCACTGAAGGCAACAAAGTCGCACTCGTCTGGAAGATGACTTATGCCGTCGATAAACTCAATAATGGCGAACCTATTATGGTCGATGGCATGTCGATCATGAAATTCGGTGGACCAGAAGATAAAGTGGTGTATCACCGCGACTATTTCGATATTGGTACGATGGTTTACGAACATGTACCGGTACTCGGTTGGGCAGTAAGAACGCTCAGAGGGAAACTAGCGGAGCACTGATGATACCCCAAGCTCTCATCGATAAGATTAGGCCTTATTATGAAGCTCAAGACCCGGGCCATGATTGGGCGCATATTTTACGTGTGACAAAAACGGCAGAAGAGCTAGCAAGAAGCGAAAATGCGGATCTCTTCGTCGTTTTACCAGCTGCCTTCCTTCACGACATTGTAAACGTTCCTAAGGATCATCCTGAACGCACACGTGCTTCAACGCTCGCTGCCGATAAGGCGATCAAACTTTTGAGTGAAGTTGATTACGACGAAACAAAATTTGAAAAGATTCATCAGGCCATCGT
>JBIKNE010000060.1:0-8502 GCA_044358855.1 Bacteriovoracaceae bacterium
TGAATTACGCTTGCTAATCTTTGAATGTGGAAAAATGAAGAGGTGGTAAGGAGCTCTGAACTCCTTACCTAAATCCTCCTCAAGACATTCTTAAAATTACAGCAAGCTGTAACAAAAGAATGACAAGAGTAAGAACCCTCAACATTTCTTCCATAAAATCCTTTAGAAAAGGCGCCCATCAGTAGGCGTGTATGGAAGAACCTCTTCCACATACATCCTCTGGGGCGCACTTTTCCAAGAATCCCAACTTGAATTCTGCAATAATTCTTTACTGAAACTCAAATTGATCAAATCAACAGATCTTAAATTCTTATTTACCTGTTGATTTGATCAATTCACTTTATCAGTTCTTCGCTTTATGCTCACTCACTAAAGCCTCCACCACCGTTGGATCAGCAAGCGTCGAAACATCGCCGAGCCCCTGATACTCGTGCGCGGCAATTTTTCTCAAAATTCGACGCATGACTTTTCCTGAGCGTGTTTTTGGCAATCCCTTAGTGATATGAATAATATCGGGAGCAGCAAAGCGGCCAATAGAATTGCGAACTGAATCTTTGATGGCTTCAATCAGTTCTTTCGATTCCACCACATCGGGATACACCACCACATAAGCATAAATGCCTTGGCCTTTAATATCGTGTGGGAACCCTACTACCGCAGCTTCCACAACTTTGGCGTGCTCAACCAGCGCACTCTCCACTTCCGCTGTTCCTAGGCGATGTCCTGAAACGTTTAAAACATCATCAATTCGGCCAGTAACCCAGTAGTAACCATCCTCATCACGACGACAGCCATCACCTGTAAAATACAAACCTTTATATTGTGTGAAATAAGTTTCAACAAATCGGGCGTGATCTTTATAAATTGTACGCGCTTGACCGGGCCATGAGCGCTTCAAGCACAACGCCCCTTCCACTTTATTGCCTTTCAACTCTTCGCCCGTTTCCGGCACCACGATCATCGGTTCAACACCGAAAAACGGAAAGGTTGCCGAGCCGGGTTTGGTGGGTGTCACGCCCGGAATGGGAGTCATCAAGATGCCTCCCGTTTCTGTCTGCCACCATGTATCCATAATATCGCAGCGACCATCACCGACGACATCGTGATACCACTTCCAGATTTCCGGATTGATCGGTTCACCGACACTGCCAAGGATTCTTAATGAAGAGCGATCATAACGCTTCACGGGTTCATCTCCCATTTGCGCCAGAGCTCTGAGCGCAGTGGGAGCGCCGTAGAAAATATTCACTTTCAAATCTTGAATGATCTGCCAGTAGCGACCAGCGTCCGGATAATTAGGTACTGATTCAAAGAGCACACACGTCGCTCCGTTTGAGAGTGGTCCATAAACGATGTAACTGTGGCCCGTCACCCACCCCACATCGGCGGCACAGAAATACACATCTTCTTCGTGATAATCGAATACGTATTGATGAGTATAACTTGCGTAAGTGAGATACCCACCGGTGGTATGCAAAACACCTTTGGGTTTTCCGGTAGAACCAGAAGTATAGAGAATAAAAAGTGGGTCTTCAGCATCATGCGCCGGGGCTGATGCCACGGGACGATATTTTTTGATTTCGTCATTCCACACCACATCGACTTTGTGTTGTGTCCATTTGGCATCGGTGCGATTGACGACAAAGACTTTTGAAACGAAGTTCAGACCTTTGACCGCTTCATCTGTAATTGTTTTAAGTGGAATCTTCTTTCCTCCGCGCAGACCCTCATTCGCAGTGATTACCACTGCACACTCGGCATCTTCAATGCGACCACGCAGAGCTTCACTACTGAAGCCACCAAACACCACGGAATGAATCGCACCAATACGCGCGCAGGCCAGCACCGAATAAACTAATTCAGGAATCATCGGCAGATAGATACAAACTCGATCGCCTTTTTTTACTCCATGGGCTTCCAGCATATTGGCGGTTTTGCAAACTTGCGCGTAGAGCTCTTGATAAGAAATATGTTGATACTCACCTGGTTCATCTTTCACCCAAATCAAGGCAGTCTTACTGCCCCGAGTTTCAAGGTGACGATCGAGACAGTTCCAAGCGGCATTTAATTTACCACCAGCAAACCACTGATGATTGACGTGATCAAAATCTCCTTGCCCTGCCGTTTTAGGAGGAACAAACCAATCAAGACGTTGAGAAACTTCCATCCAGAAAGCCCCTGGCTCTTCAAGTGAGCGACGATATAAGTTTTGGTAGGTGGCCCAATCTTTTAGATAAGATTTATCTTGAATGGCTTTTTTAACAGGATAGATATTCATAAGATCTCCACAACTTTAAAAATCTCTGATGTCACATTAACACTTTGATACTAGTCTTCTGATATGTCTTTTTTCAATATTCACATTGCATCGCAGCTTTCAGGGGTGGCGGCCGCCACCATCAGGGCCTGGGAGAAACGCTATACAGTCCTCACTCCCAATCGGGCTGAAAATGGTCATCGCCTTTATTCAGAGCAAGATATTGAAAAGCTTTCTATTTTAAACCTGCTGACTCAGGCCGGGCATCCGATTGGGCGAATGGCCAAATTAGAAGTCGAAGAGCTTAAGGAGATTCTCAAGAATCAAACCCATCACGATCCTGCAGAGCTTTTTTTAAAGCGAAGATCGGATGATGTTGATTCTGAAAAATTGCGAACAGGAATTTTGCTCGCGCTCTCTCTGTATAAACTCGACATTATTTCTCATGAACTGGATAAAGCTAAAAAACTTTTGGGTCCACGAGACTTTGTTTTTGAGATGATTCTGCCGCTCTTCAGAGAGATTGGTATTCGAGTTTACAGCAACAAACTCTCCATTGCGCAAGAACACACACTCAGTGCCATTGTGCAATTTCACATGGGTCAAATGATTGCCATTCATTACACTCGTCAGCAATTTCGCCCAGGGCTTGTTATCATGGCGGCTCCTGAAGGGGAATTGCACGAGATCGGACTCTTAGCGGCTGGACTTCTTTGTGTCGAATACCGCGTGAAATTTATTTTCTTAGGAAAAGATCTGCCGGTTGATTCATTGATTGAAACAATTCAACAGATGGAACCTAGCTATGTTCTGCTAGGTGTGACCAATGGTGATCAGCTAGGGCCAAATCTTACGCTCGGCCAGTATTTGACGAAACTCAAGGCCGGAATTGAGCCGAAGATTCAGGTCAGTATCGGTGGGAATATCGATCTCTCAGCGCAAGCTGAACTCAAGAGATTGGGAGTAGGTTACCTCCCAACCCTTGAACTTTTAGATAAACAATTTAAAGAATTTCTTAACTAATTATTCGCACTGATAAGCTGTTGCGAAGATCTGCACCTTCTGACCATTTGGTACTTCTTGGGTGATAAACAAAGCGTTGGCGCGCAGTTTTCCTGCTAAGTTGCGAGCATGATTGCGAGCGAGATCCGCACTGCCTTGACCGTTTTCACCAACAACTTTTCCAACCACAGAACACTCCGTTCCAGGCTTACTATCGAGCACTTGAACTTCTTTGCCATCATCGGAAAGCGCTGCAGGATTTGAACTACAAGCGGCTAGAGACATAAGAGCAACCAACAAAATAAGCTTATTCATCTAGAGACTCCTTTCAAAAGTTGGAGTTATGATATCAGAAAAGAACAAAGAGGTCGCATGCCTTGGAAGCTTCTCTACTTAAGTGTTTTGCTCGGTCTTTCTGGTTGCAGCAAAGAAGTTACAATCTCGCGTGATGGCGTAGGTGTAAGTTTGAAACACGCGCAATGGGGAATTTCGAGTTTAGCTGAAGCCAAGTGGAAAGTTGGTAAGTATCTCAGTAACACAGTTAGCAAAAATCTTAATTTAGTTCTATCCCTACCAAAGATTGATAGTGATGACGTGTTGTTTCTGCAAACGACGTATGGGGTAGATGCTTGGTTAGTAAGAATCATTCAGTCTAACAGCATGAGCTCTCGGATGGAGTTAGTAACTATATATGCTCCATTTCGCGCAAGACAATCAGGCCGCAGTAATGGACGTCTAATGACATCCCTATCATTCAACTTCACCTATGCTGCTTCGGCGATTTCGGAGCGGTTTAGACGCTTTAATTGCCCTGCTTTTTCTCACGATAAGCGATTAAATAAATGGGAGATCGCTGGGGAAGAAATCCCAATCGAAATACAAGTGCGCCCAGGTGAACGCTTTGAGGAAAAGCTCAAGCTTAGTGAGTTGGTGCCTGCAACCTTGAATATAGGTAACACCATGGTGGGTGAGTATTTTATTGAGGTGGCACTCTTTAATACCTCTCAGAAACAAACCTATAGCTCGTTTCAACGTCTCCCCTTTAGCCTCAAAGTCTTAAGTGAGGACTCAATTGTGGTGGATGGGTGTGCTGGCGTTCACGAGGAAATTAAATAATCAGAGCTTCTCTACAGGATTCAATGAACGAGTGATGACATAGGACTTGGTCGTATCGATGAGATAGCCTTGTTCAAGCAGATTTTTTCCAATCAACATTTTTTTCGACATCGCCGAACGATCGGCTAAATTTATTTCAATTTCATAGGAGATATCATTCACCCAAACTGTCTCTCGGAAGAAATAACGGGTACTGACTCCTGACGCCGAACGGACTTGATCCACACGACTCACCATCTTTTCAATCTCTTTACGTTGGCCAGCATCGTCCATCGTAACAAAACGTACAAATAACAGCTCTTTCTCTTGGTTATTTTCTTTAACTTTTCGCAAGCTTGTTGAAATATTTGTGGCATGTATCGAGCTAGTTTTAGCTCCTGAATCAACCTTAGCATCAAACATCAAAATTTTATCATCACCCAAGAATACCACTTCGCTGTGACCAATAATTGTCTTGGGCTCAGGCTGAGAAGCGGGACAACGATACGCCTCATCTTCGCTCTCTACAACGGCATGTTTTTTTGCGCCATCAGTGAAGCTGGCGGCCCCAATAAGTGTCGCTGCGAGGAGAAGGCCAAAAATGGTTAAAGGTGTAGAATTCATCACAAGCTTTATCGGACTTTATTGCATAAGAATTTAGGTCAAATTTCGACGATTTGAGATCGCTTTTTCAATAGCTTGCACTATCTCATACTGGATATCTTTCGCATCATCCAAGTCCGTGTGATCAAGCGGTGAAAGGATGTTTTTTACATCGGTTTTTTCGTGGCGACGGGCCACATGCGGACCATCATTTAACAGCACATTCGTTTCCGCAAATACGTTCAAATGTTCTTTAACGTTTTGTGGAATGATATCGTTATTAAAACCGACAGCATCGAGTGTGACTAACAAATCCACAGAGCGAAAATTGTGCTCGAGTGAATCAAGTTCATCGGCAATCTCTTTAACGGTGTCACCACCCAACGAATGACCCACTAGAATAATAGGAAAGTCGGCATGCGTTTTTTTGATATGCTCGATGATTTCATCTTTTTGATTCCAGTCATACAAACGTGATCCCTCGACTGCCTCCGCCATACGCCCTACTCCAGCGTAACTTCCCTCTGATTTAGAAGGCGAAAACATGCCTTGCCAACCAGTCACAAAAACAATCGCAGGTTTTTTAACTGAACCCGCTTTGATTTTTTCTTCGGCTTTGGCGGCTGCTTTGGCTTTCTCTAATGCTTCATCTTTAGCAACTTCTTTCGCTACTTCCTTTACTGGTTCAGCATCCGGCAGAGACGGTAAATCGGGCAGAGAAACAGAAGGTGCCGATGGCAAACTCACACTCGGCATTGAGGGTGCAGTCGTGGCCCCAGAAGTGGGTAAAGGATTTTTCGCTGCCTCTGATAAGTCTACTTTGTAGTCTTTGCCAGCTGAAGACTTCCCATCAGTTGGCAAAAGCGGTGCAGGAGCACCCCCCACTCGCTTGATGGGTGTCGCCGTTTTATTTAAATTGTAAGGTGCCGCATAAGGGCCCATATCAGTTTTCACTCTCTCATTTTACCTTTTGAGAGAGCAAAACTTCAGTGGGCAAGGATGGCCCTTTATTTCCGAGCTAATCGCTTTTTTAACCAGATCCACAGCCCCGAGAGCGTGAAAAAGAGCAGAGAGAGCCCCATAATCCGGTTATAGAGGTGATGCCATTCCCCCAAGAATTTTCCTTCATGCAAACCCACGAAATGGCCCTTGCGAGTAAGCGCACTTCCCTGCCACTTGTCTGCACCATAGGACATCACAGGAAGGCCTTGGGGAGTATAGCGAGTAATTGTACCACTCTTGGTGCGCACCCAAACGTAGGGCTCTCCAGGGCGACATAAAAACGCCAGCGCGACATCATTTTCTAAACTGACGAGCAAGTTTTTTTGCTCTTCTATAGAGCAGCTTGTTGGTTGGTCGTGCGGGATACTCGGCTGATCACTCCAAATAAGTGAGTTGAGTTCAATCAAGCTTCCTGTCATGGATTGAAACAAAAGTGGAATTCCCAGTAGAAGACCCAACAGAATGTGCCAAGTTGAAAGGCGTGCGCGACGCTCATTCCACAATCTCATGGTGCGAACCCAAACGGGCGTGGTGATCAACCAAAAAATGCAGCCACTTAACACGATCAGAAAGAGTCCTAGCCCACTCACGGCGACTAATTTTTTTCCAATACCAGGAATAAGAAACCCTTCATGAAAATGCTTATTGAGATAGAAAAAATCGTCACTCAAAACTTTCTCCCGCCACTCATCATTTTCCAGCCAAATAAGTTTTCTCTGATCGTTTTCAGAGACCATCAAATGAGGCTGATTACCACCAGGACCTCTCATCATTAAACGCGCGATTTGGATTCTTTCATTCTTAGTAGCGGCACTCTCAAATAATTTAGTAATCGTCGCAGGTGGAATCTCTGGCGGTCTCTCTCCTTCTGGAGCCAGCGTGATTACGAAGCCAGAAATGGCCATCAAGAGAAGCGGTAAAGAGAAAACCAAAGCGAGATGTTTATGGAGCCAATAGATTTTTCGGTTCATGGGTGCCTGAGAGGAGAAAAAAGTGGTTTAAGCCTTCAAAATCAGTGTCATTTTGACTCCGTTATATCTAACAAACCTGTGTTTGGCTAGTCAAACAGTCTTTGGAATTGCCCCAAAAACACATCCTAAGCCATTGATTTAACATCATTTGTTGAGCGAATCGGTAAATGTTTGAAATTCTGCTTTGTTAGATGACTCTTTTACTTGTTAGCATGCTTCAGAATTCACTAAGAGAAGCGAGGAGATATCATGCTTGTAAAGTTCAATTACGTTGTTGTTTCATTGTTAATCGCAGCTTTTTCATTCAGTGCTTTGGCACAAGACAAGAAAAAAACTGCTGAAAAACCTGCTGCTGAAGTCAAAGCTGAAGCACCTAAAACGACTGAAGAAGATGAAGGTGACAAATTGATCACCAACCGTCGTCTTCGTGCCGACATGGGCTCAACTTCAAATTGGTCAGTACGTACATTTTGGAGTTATTCAGGTGGTTCACTCGAAAAGCCATTCACTGCAGACCGTCCAAACATTGATGCTGGCGCAGATAACCTCACTCTTGCTAACGCTTCAGGTGACGTAGGTATCCGCTACCGTATGACTAAGGTTGATAGCTTAAACCTTAATATCGGTCTTAATATGACTGCTCCGTTTCACACTTCATTCAAGTCATCAAATGCAAGACTACAAGATAATTTCGATCGCAATAAGCAGAAGATGACTGCTAACAATCCAAGCTTGACCTACAACCACATTGCTTCGATCATGGGGATTCAATCTTCTACATCGTTCCAAGTGATGTACATCACTAACGCTCAACTTGAAGACACATACCGCACATACGGTTCAGCTAGCCAAACCCTTATGAAAGATTTTGGTAATGGTTTCAGTGCAGGTTCTTCATTCGTTTATGCTGGCTATACTTATGCACCAGGCTTTAACGGAACAACACTCGATCGTACTTTTGGTGTTTACCCACAAGCTGAGTACACAATCAATGACACACTTATGTTGCGTACCGTTTTCCGTACATGGGTTTACGACCGTGTTGAAGGTGTAAACAAGCCTTGGACTTACGACAAGCGTAAAGTGACTCAATCAGCGGGTGTAGGTATTTCAATTTCTCGTGATGTGTTCCTCTATCCAAACATTCAGTTCGTGCCATCTGATATGCGCTCGGACAGAACGAACGTTGGTATCACTGCTAACATTAACTTGTTCTAATTTTCATTCTCAAGTTTGTGCAAAAAAGCCTTCCTTCGGGGAGGCTTTTTTATTTGCATGCTGTCTTCGACACTGTAAAAGAAATGAAGTTCACAATCATCAATAACGAGGTTTGTATGTCACAATTCAAGAAAGTGTTACCGCTGATTCTGATGGTAAGCCTCGCTGCTTACGCTCAAGAAAAAAAGAAAGAAACAACTGAAGTCAAAGCAACTGCTGAGACAAAAACTACGGACGAGGCCGATGAAGTTATTACTAACCGTAAGCTTCGTGCTGAGTCTGGCTCACTCTCTAAGTGGAGTGCTTCAACATCATTCGATTACTCGGGTGGTTCAGTAGCTGACCCTCTCAACC
>JBIKNE010000107.1:0-6856 GCA_044358855.1 Bacteriovoracaceae bacterium
AAGAGCGATGAGATATTTCATGAGTTCCTTAAACATTCTCTACTGACGTTTTTTAACACCATTATCTAGTGCACGGATGAAGGCCGGTACTTGCGCCTCAATCACTTCACGAATTGAACCGCCTAGCATACGACTATAGTCTCTACCTTTGATCAATCGGCCAGCAACGCGCCCTTTGACCAATGATGGATTCACTTCTTTCAAGCACACCTCAGCAATAAGTCCATCGATACTATCGTAGACAATACCATCTGAACCGGCCAAGTCAAAAGTCGCTTTAAAACCGAGTTCTCCGTTTTGACAAATCTCCTTTGAGAATTCGCTATCAAGCGTTCCCTTCACAAAGACAGACTTGCTAATAAAAGCGATTTTCTTTGTAGCAGTAAAAGTAATTTGATTGCCCGTAACTTTACGGTTGGTAATTGTTCCACCTGAAGGCTCAAAAATTTGTAAAACTTCTGCGGGAGAAAGGAGTAGTTGTTCGAGATGTTCTAACGCGTTCTCATGACGAATTTCGAAGCCTTGTTCTTTGATGGGAAAAAATGTCTGAGCAAGTCCAGAAAATGAGACCGTTAAGAGTGTCAAAAGAAGCATTAATTTCATATAAAACCTCGTGGCAAAGTTCTACCATTGTTGGCAGTTTGACCCGAGATCTTAGGTAATAATTTCAGACAGTCGGGAGGGGATAGGCCTGATCGACACGAGCGAAAGTTTCATCAACCGCTTTTAAGTACACGGAATCTAGCGAAACACCTTGTGGCAGTTTAAGACCGCTTTCTTTCTCTAGACGGGCATGGAAGTCAGCGGCATCGGTCGCCTCGAAAGCGGCCTTCTGGATAACAGCGTAGAGTGCCTCGCGGTGTGAGCCCCAATTGGGCAAAAGGGCATGGAGATAAAAGCTAGAAAGTGACTGAAAAGCACTATCGGCTTTGCTGCGAACTCTAACTTCCTCGACGTGCAAGAGATCAAGCTGACGAGAAAGGCGGCGTAATGAGTAGAGCCACAGGCCACACAGATCCGGCAGATAGAGGCGCTCAGCACTTGAGTGAGAGATATCGCGCTCATGCCACAAGAGGACGTTTTCATGGGCCACAGTCAGGTAGCCACGAATTAAACGAGCAATGCCAGAGAGATTTTCCGCCGCAATAGGATTCTTTTTATGGGGCATCGTCGATGAGCCTTTCTGGCCCGGCAAAAAGCCTTCATAAACTTCACCCACATCTGAGCGGTGAAGATGGCGAATTTCGATTTCAAAGCGCTCGAGAGCGGAGGCAAAAAGCGAGGCGATCGAGACAAATTTCGCTAAGCGATCACGAGGGACGACTTGTGTTGAAACAGGTTCAACTCCTAGGCCCAAACGTGAGAGCGTTTTTGTTTCGATGGCAGGCGAGAGGACAGTGTAGTTGCCAACCGCTCCTGACATCTTCCCAGTGATTTCTGTTTTGGCAAACTCTTCGAGTTCTTGCAGACGACGTGAGAATTCTGCATAGGCAGAAAGGAATTTTTGTCCAAAGCTCATCGGTTCAGCATACATCCCATGTGAGCGACCGATAGTGAGAAGCATTTTGTACTTCTCAGCTTTCTCGCGTAACTGAATGACGACTTTACGATAGTAAGGAAGAATGAGGTCGATGGAGTTTTTGAGCTGCAATGAAAGTGCGGTGTCGATAATGTCAGAAGAAGTACAGCCGAAGTGAAACCACTTGGCATGTTCGCTGGAGAGCTCTTCAGTGATGCTTGTGCAAAAGGCAATGACGTCGTGATGAGTGGTGGCTTCGATTTCTGCCACGCGCTCAGGGCGAATGCGGGCTTTTGAGCGAATATTTTGTGCCACACCTTTGGGTGCGATTCCTGCTTCCTCTAAACTTTCTAGCAGTGCCAGTTCCACCTGCAAGAAACAGGTAAACTTGGCCTCTTCAGTCCAAAGTGCAGTCATATCTTTTTGTTCGTAGCGAGGTACCATTAGAAGATAAATCCTGTTTCAAGTGCGAACGTGTACCAACCCAATGAGAAGTCCCGGTCTTTATCCAATTCTACCCAGGCGAGGTTGTAGGTAAATTTGGCGCCATAAAAGAAACTCTGACGTGTTCTTTTATGAAGTCCGTAGTCGGCCGTCAAACCGTACCCTGTATAATTCTCCCCAGTGAAGCCTTCGGCGAGAGTATTATAGGTGGCAAAGGCCTGTACTGACTCAAAAACGTCCTCAGTTTTGAAGAAATCCAAGAACATTTTGAAGCGATAGCCAAAGCCAAGCCCTACGGTATTGAGTGTTTGTTCAGCATCGTTAGGCCGCTGGAAAGCTGCTTCTCCGCCGCCTTCATCGCTTTTGGTACTGATTTGATCCCACTGAGTGGCGGTACGGCGAATGGTTCCGCCGACCCATAATTTGCTCCAATTATCCATTCGGCGCAAGTAAGTAACTTCGAAGCCTAAGAGCTTTTGTAGATACTCGAACTGACCATTCAGATGCAAAGAAGCTGATAATTTATTGCGATCAAGGCCGGTGAAGCGGCGTTGGTCTTTAATTCCGAGTTCTGTGTTGGTGATATAAACCAAGCTCTCATCAAAGTCGTATTTGGCTTTCTTTTTAAAGAGTAGATCTTCACCACTTGGTTCTTTCTCTTCCTGAGTCAGTTTAAATGCTTCATCGGGATTTTCGTAAGCGGCAAAGCTTGAGAACGAGATAAGGAGTGCTAGTAGAAATTTCATTAGCGCACCGCCAGTGTTTCGAAGTTGTCACCCGGAAGATCATCAAGCCCCATGACATCGGCCAGTTCAAGTTTTTTTAAGAGATGGTCGTACTTAACATTTTCACTATTCATCTCAGACAGCACTCGATTATCCAGGGCTAACTTGATTTGCGGGAAAGTTGTGCGACCTGCGGTGTAGTTGTCTTGGGTGGAATCATAGTTCGATCGAGCATTCTTGTTTTGAAAATCAGCGATCGTCACTTTTTGCTCAAGGAAGCGCACAGTACGAAGCAGAGTGCGAATACGAACTTCCAATTCTCGTTTTGTATTGAAGTAATGAATTTCAGCAATTCTCTTATCTAAATAGGCACGCTTATTCACACGAGAGTTGAAAAGACCCCCTTCACCAATGAGCGTCCAGCTCATATTAACCGCAGCGACCAGTTCAACATTACGGCCAGTATTAGTTTGGCGCAGCCAATTATTCCCGTTGGGAGCAAATTGTTGCTGGTATGTGCCCATGCCTAGAGTGAACTTAGGTAGCGGCAGGTTGTCTTTGAGAGTCTTTTCGTATTCACGATTGGTATTATCCAAAGCGAGTTTTGCATCTCGATAGGCCGGTGATGTTTCCACCGCTTGCTTAACAGCTTCTTCAGGTGTGGTGCCAAGTGTGGTGAATTTGAGTTGCTCAACTGTCTTATAGCTTGGACGGTATTCATCACCTAAAAGATTTGAAAGTTTCTCTTCTTCATGGCCCACATCAAAGAGGGCCTGTTGATATTCCGTTTGCGCGCGTAAGAATTCACCGCGCGTTTGGTAGTATTCCATGGCAGGAATTTTACGCAATTGCAGTTTTTCACGGGCGAGACGATGAATAAATGAAGCGAGTCGCAACTGCTCGCGGTAAATCATCACGAATTGTTTTGCACGAACCAAAGCAAAGAATTGGGCAATGACTGAGAAGCGTAAACGACGGCGTTGTTCAGTGAGACGTTGCTCGTCACGTTTGAGTACGTTTTTATCGTTAAGATAAGCGAGATAATCGCGGCCCCAATTAAAGATTGTATAATCTTTAATGGTGATCCCTAAAGAGCCGTTGGGAGAAACTTGGCTCGAGAGTCCGGTGGGCTGATTTTGCGAAGAATAAATACGGTCATAGCGTTGATTGGATGTATTGAGATCAAGACTTAAGTTAGGCATCCAAAAACTTTCAAACAAGTCTGATTTCAGCAAATCAATTTTAGCATTGGTATTGGTACGAACTTGTTCGAAGGGATTGCGGCGAAGCGCCTCTTCAATAGCAGTTCGAAGCTCAATGACTCGTGCCAGATCACGATCCGGCTCAAGCGGTTGAACCGCATTTCTACGAGAGGAGGGAGCAGATTCAGGAATACTGAGATCGGCATCCCCAGCAACCGGCTCGGGTACAAGCTCATCTTGAGCGTGAACCTCTGCCAGCAACATCAAAGCCATTACGGCAAAGAAGCGTCTGGATAACAAAATGTCTCTCCTATTGAGGAGTTGTGTGTGAAGGAGAGTCTAGCAAGGGTGATTTTAGAAAGTAAAACTTAAGTTTATAAGTTAATGCCGGGACAACCAGAACGGATGATGGATTCTTCTAAGCTTTGGACTTGTAGCGTGGCGAGATAGAGTTCATTTCTAAGTGTGATTTGATTTGATTCAAGTCGCTTTTTCATCGTGACTTTCATCTCTGGGGTTTTCTTCAATAAATTTTGATTGCGTTCGAGAAGTCCTGTCAGTCTCTGACGAACTTTGACCTTATCATTACGGTCTTGCATCAATTCCTTACAACGCGATGAAAGATTAGGGTCAGTAATAATATCGCGGTTTACCGACGTTTCCTGGGCGACTGCCACGAGTGTGCCTAAAAGAGTCAATAATCCGACGCTCATCCATCTTTTCATTCTCCTATTATAACGTGCAGTGTCCTCGAAAGTGCAACCGGGAAATGGTTGTCGGTGGCCCCTCTGAGAGACTATGATGAGCTGTCACACTCCTGAGGTTCTATGCGTCCTGCCGTTGTCCTAATTCCGGCCCGTTTTCAATCCACTCGTTTCCCGGGTAAACCGCTTGCCCCCATAAATGGCCGCTCGATGATCGAATGGGTTTATACCCGCTCAAAGAGCTGCGGCTATCCGACTTATGTGGTGACAGATGATGAGCGCATTGAAAAAGCCGTTAAAGCTTTTGGTGGTGAAGTTTTACGTGTTGATGATGATGTACCTTCAGGATCAGAGCGGATCGCTTTGGCCTATCAGCGCTATCTTAAAAAAGATCCCGCGCAGTTTGTGGTGAATGTACAAGGAGATGAACCGCTACTCGCAGGTGAAATCCTGAAAGACTTAGTGGAGTTTCATAAAAGATCAATTTTCGACATCACCACTTTGGTTCGCGAGCGGGCGCGCAGCGAGAGTGACTGGCAAAATCCTAATGTTGTGAAAGCAGTGTTGGGATTGAATGGTCGCTGCAGTTATTTTTCACGCGCCAGTGTGCCCTTTGAGCGTGATGGTCAGAGTAGTCCTTGGTTTCAGCATATCGGTGTTTACTGCTACCGAGCGGAAGCTCTTGAGAAATTTGTAACGTTGAAAGCTTCAACCTTAGAGAATTTAGAAAAATTAGAGCAGTTACGAGCGATGGAAAATGGCATGAGTTTTGGTGCATTAGTCACCACACAACGTTTGATTGGTGTGGATACACCGGAAGATGTGAAAAGAGTCGAGGAGGCCTTAAAGTGAGCAAGAACACCAAGAAATACATTTTTATTACCGGTGGTGTAACCAGCTCTCTCGGTAAGGGATTAGCTGCAGCTTCGATTGCCTCGTTGATTGAGCGTCGCGGATTTCGCGTCAATATGCTCAAAATGGATCCCTACATCAACGTTGATCCCGGAACAATGAGTCCGACTCAACACGGAGAAGTGTTTGTCACTGATGATGGTGCGGAAACTGATTTGGATTTAGGTCACTATGAGCGTTTTACGACGTTGACGCTTTCACGCACCAATAACTTCACCACAGGCCAAGTTTATTTAAAAGTTATTGAGAATGAGCGGGAAGGAAAGTATCTCGGTAAAACTGTCCAGGTTGTTCCTCATGTTACCGATGAAATTAAACGCCGAATCCTCTTGGCGGCAGAAAAATGCGATATGTTGATTGGTGAGATCGGTGGGACGGTGGGTGATATTGAATCTCTACCGTTTATGGAAGCCATTCGTCAGTTCGCACTCGATGTCGGGACGGAAAACGTTCTCTTTATCCACTTAGTGCTGGTGCCCTATTTGGCAGCAGCGGGTGAATTGAAATCCAAGCCAGCTCAACACTCAGTCAAAGAGTTGCGCTCAATCGGTTTGTTCCCACAGATGATTATCTGTCGGGCCGATCGTGAGATCGATCAAAATATCTTGGATAAGATTTCGCTCTTCTGTAATGTGCCTAAGCAAAACGTTTTTCAATCCATCGATATGGATTTGATTTATAAAGTTCCACTTGAGTTCAATCGCCAACGTCTTGATGAGCGCATTACGGAAATTCTTAATATCTGGTCACCGCAACCGAATATTAAAGAACTCGAGCAAGTGGTCTACAATGCCACTCATCCTTTACATGAAGTTGAAATTGGCATTGTTGGGAAATACACTGAGTTGATTGAGTCTTATAAGTCTCTCGACGAAGCTCTTCGCCATGCTGCTATGGCAACTCAGACCAAACTTAAGCCAGTGTATATCGATGCAGAAGAGATGGAGAAAACGAAAGACCTCTCTAAACTTGAGAGTGTGCAAGCAATCCTCGTTCCCGGTGGCTTCGGTTCACGTGGAACTGAAGGCAAAATCATGGCGATTCAATACGCCCGGGAAAAGAAGATTCCTTTCTTTGGAATTTGTCTTGGATTACAGCTCGCGATGATTGAGTTTGCTCGTCATAAGGCCAATATTAAAAATGCCACTTCGATGGAATTTAGCGACACAGGTGATTTTGTTATTCACTATATGTCGGGCCAGCGTGACGCTCAAAAAGGTGGCACCATGCGCTTAGGCGCCTACGATTGTAATATTGATGAAGGAAGTCTCGCCCATAAGATTTATGGCAAGAACCTCATCTCTGAGCGCCATCGTCACCGCTTAGAAGTTAACAACGCTTATGTTGATC
>JBIKNE010000061.1:0-8426 GCA_044358855.1 Bacteriovoracaceae bacterium
TGAAAGTTCGCCAGGTTCTAATTATTACGTGACAGCTTCAAGCGCACGTAAAAAGATGCTCATTGAAATTGAAACGGCTTGGCATCAAGTCCTCGACCTTACCAAATTAAATGACATTCACGTGGGAACATTTAACGGGACACAATTCGCGCTTATTGGGAAAGGTCGAGCTCCCAGACTTCACCTCGATGATGAATGGGCAACATGGTACGACCCAAAAGAAAAAGTCATTCACGTACACTTCTTAAAGTCTTCAGAACGTCATCATGTCATCAGATTGGGAAAAAAGCACAATCCCTTCTATACGCCAGATGTCATTATGCTGAATCCTGAGACTGTGCTTTACACCGATATTAACGATAAAGGTTTCGCTGCACTGTTGGCGTGGAATCTTGTTGAAAAACGACTCACCGTTATCCGCAAAGCTGAGCAAAATGGAACACGGATGGAGTTGTGTCGACGAGGCAACTACGCTGCTCTTGGCGAATTTTCATATGATGATGCCAATCGAGGAACTCATGTCCAAGTGATGGCATGGAAAAACAATCCAAGCCTGGCCGGTTTTACTACACTTTACCGTGTCTCTGACAATGATATCGGAAATATGATCTGCGCCGATGGAAAAATCTGGTTTGTTAAAACTATGTCAGAAGATCGCAAGCTTAATACCAAAGTCACTGAAGCCGTAACGCTGGAATTGGCGACAGGCAAGATCACTCAGAAAAGTGAGCTTGAACGTGTCACTCAGCTCATTGAAATGGATGGCCGCGTATTAATACCTTTCAGGGAAGAAACATTTGTTTTAGAGGGCAATCCTGGCAGCAAAGCGGATATCCTTAAGCAGCCAGATCGCACTCCCATAAAGGCCACTCCATGAAGTGCCTACTCCTCATTCTTTTAAGTTTTAGCTTCTCGGGACATGCCTTTAACAAAGATTTTAATCTTGTTAATGACCGTGCTCCCCTTGAATTTCGTTTGCTGTTTGAAAGCATGAAGTACTCCCTTAAGGAATTGAATGAACAAGTTCGGCTCATCGTTCTTGCTCAACATATTAACAAAGGTCTTGGTCCCTTAAAAAAAGATCAATCGTTTTTCCTGCTAAAATCTGAAGTCTACAAATCTCTCCTTGAGTGGCCACATCCTCCCACACAGTTTCAAGTTGGAAGCCACACTCTTGAACGGATTAAAACTAATATCAACGCTAGCAAAGCAATCTACACCCCTTTTTCTCAATGGGTTCTTGAAGCACTCATGGCCGATTTAGAAGAATTTCAAAAAGAAGGTCTGCTAGATCTTCCTCCTGCTCAAAAAAGTATGCTTAATGGAGAGAAGAGTCAGCGTTATCTCAAAATGCAACGGGTGCTCAAATATACTCGTGGATGGCTAGAGCAGGCCGACACCATGTCAGCAAAAGACTTCAATAAATTGACTGAAGAACTTTCATGGAAAACGCTAGAACGTGTCAAAGAGCGCTCATCACTCTTCCGACGTTTTTCCTCTAAAGCAGTGCAAGATAGCAATCAAAACACCTTCAATATTCCTGAGCAAGGAATGCCACAAATGAATCAGGGTAAGCCGGCGCCACCTACAGCAACAGTAGACCCGGCGATGAAGGGCATATCTGAGAAAGCAGCTGAAGAAAAAGCTGAAGCTAGTTCGAGTGTGGAAAATCTTGAAGTTGATTCTGCTGCTGTGCCCGCTCAAGAACTCTCAGAGGCGATTGATAAAATTGAGGAACCCGGCACTGCAGAAACTCCGGCAATACAGGTCGAAGAAGAGCTGAAGTAATCGTAGGCTTTGCGCGTCAATTCTGGCGCGTTTGCACTCTCTGAGTTATTATCCTGGCTGGTCTCGAACTCCCTCGAAAGGTTCTCCATGGCACTCTCAAAACTCCCTTATAAAGGAACGCGTGATTTTTTCCCGCCTGATATGCGGCAGAGAAATTTCTTATTCCAAAAAATGCGTGAGATCGCAGAACTGCATAGTTTTGAAAATTATGACGGACCGATGGTTGAAGAGGTCGAACTCTATCTTGCGAAATCAGGCGAAGAACTTATCAATGAACAGATCTATTCATTTATTGATCGTGGCGAGCGCAAAGTGGCTATCCGTCCCGAGATGACTCCGACTGTCGCGCGAATGGTGGCACAAATTCATAAAGAGCAAAGCAAACCTTTGCGTTGGTTCTCGATTCCCAATCTCATGCGCTACGAGAAGCCTCAGAAAGGTCGCTTAAGAGAACACTGGCAGTTTAACTGCGATATTTTCGGTGCACCCGAGGGCCTAGGCGAGATCGAAATTCTGCAAGTCTCAACAGGACTACTCAAAAGTTTTGGTGCCACCCACGAGCACTTTGAAGTGCTCTTGAATGATCGTCGTGTAGTCGATGCTGTCTTCAAGCAACTGCTTCGTCTAACTGATGATCAGTCACACAAACTTTATAAGGTGATTGATAAGTCCAAAAAGGTCACGGCCGAAGCGCTTGATAAAATGATGAGCGAAATCATCACGCAGGAGTCGGTGAAGGCGCACTTTAAAGAATACTTGAAACTCGATTCAATTAGCAGCCTACAAAGTTTTCTAGAGCGCCATGGGCTTAAAGACGCCGCTTCTGGCTTTTTAAAGTTTGCTGAGCGTTTACCGGCGGCAGGTTTATCAAAGTATATCGTCTACGATCCAACGATTGTTCGCGGCCTGGATTATTATACCGGGGTGGTTTTTGAAATCTTTGATAAGAGTCCAGATAATCGCCGCGCAATTTGTGGCGGGGGTGCTTTTGCCAATCTCTTGCAAATTTTCAATGAAGAACCATTAGCAGGAGTTGGATTCGGTTTAGGTGATGTAACTTTAGCCGATTTCCTCAAGACTCATGGTTTTTTACCTACTTTCGACAAACCAGAAATAGATTTGTTAATCGCCTACCTCGATGCAGAAGCGGAGAACGCAGCCTTTGAGCTGGCACGCGCCGTCCGAGCGAAAGGTGTCAAAACAGAATTATATTTAGGTGATGCAAAACCAAAAAAAATATTTACTCATACTGATCGTCGCGGTCATCGCGCTGTCATTATGATTGGATCAAATGAAATTCAAACCGGTGAAATCGAAATCAAGCGCCTTAAAGATCAAGAGAAAGCGCGGATTAAGATGGATCGCCCGGAAGATATCCAACGTTTCTTGGAGCTATAGTTATGGAAAACCTCATTGATAAAACCTTTGATCCAAAAGCCGCTGAAGATAAGTGGTATAACGTTTGGGAGAAAGAAGGCTGCTTTAAACCCAAAAAAGGCAAAGCAGGTAAAACCTTCAGCTTGATTATGCCTCCACCTAACGTCACGGGTAAGTTGCATATGGGCCATGCCCTCGATGCAACCACACAGGATGCACTTATTCGCTTCAAGCGTATGAAGGGCTTTGAGACACTTTGGATTCCCGGAACAGACCATGCGGGCATCGCCACTCAGTCAGTCGTAGAAAAACTTATTCAAAAAGAAGAAAAAAAGAATCGCCACGAAATTGGGCGCGAAGAGTTTTTAAAGCGTATCTGGGAATGGAAAGAGCAGTACGGTTCAGAAATTGTTCAGCAGCAAAAGAAAATGGGTGTTTCATGTGACTGGGACTACTCAACTTTCACCATGGACGAAGTACCCAACAAAGCTGTTAGAAAATTCTTTGTGCATATGTATAACGAAGGGTTGATTTATCAATCCGACTATATCGTTAACTGGGATCCAAAACTTCAATCGGCGATCTCTGATGCAGAAGTTGAACATAAAGAAGTAAAAGGCTTCTTCTATCATCTACTCTACAAAGTGAAGGGTTCCGACGTAGTTCTAGAAGTCGCCACCACTCGTCCTGAAACTATTTTTGCTGATACTGCCGTAGCAGTTCATCCTGACGATGAACGCTTTAAGCATTTAATTGGCCAGACGGCGATCATTCCGATTTGTAACCGCGAAGTTCCCATCATCGGTGATGAGCATGTGGATATGGAAAAAGGCACCGGCTGCCTGAAAGTAACTCCGGGCCATGACTTCAATGACTTTGAAATCGGCAAGCGCCATGGGCTTCCTATTATTAATATCCTTAATACTAACGGCACGTTTAACAACGGAGCACCTGAGATTGAAGGACTTAAAGTAAAAGACGCTCGTGAAAAAGTGGAAGCCATCCTTACCGAGCTTGAACTCTTAAAAGAAAAGAAGCCACACACTCATCAAGTCGGTCACGGTGAGCGCAGTGATGCCGTGATTGAACCACTTGTCTCGAAACAATGGTTCTTAAATGTTCGCAAGATGGCGGAAGACGCTGTTTCAGCAGTTGAGAAAGGCAAAATGACTTTCTATCCGAAAGGCTGGGAAAACACTTACTTCTCATGGCTACGCGATCCGAAGGACTGGTGTATTTCTCGTCAATTGTGGTGGGGCCATCAGATACCAGTATTTAATTGTTTGGGTTGCGGCCATCAATGGGCCAGTGAAACTGATCCTAATGAATGTCCTCAGTGTCGTGCCACCACGTTAAAGCAAGATGCAGACGTTCTGGATACTTGGTTTAGCTCTGGACTCTGGCCGCTTTCTACACTTGGCTGGCCTGATGAAAAAGTTATGGCCGAGAAGCGCTTCAATGACTTCTATCCAACCGCTACTCTCGTTACCGGCTTTGATATTATCTTCTTCTGGGTAGCACGCATGATGATGATGTGCCAAGAGATGACAGGTAAGGCGCCATTTGAGCATGTTTATATTCATGCCATTGTTCGCGATAAACAGGGACGCAAAATGTCGAAGTCGCTCGGCAACGGCATTGATCCCCTTGATATGATCGCTCAGTATGGTGCTGATGCTATGAGATTCACTCTTGCTGCCGGTTCAGGATATAACCGCAATTTAAATCTCGATCCCGAACGCATCGAGGGCTATCGCAACTTTATGAATAAGCTGTGGAACGCTTTCCGTTTCATGCAGCCTCACCTCGAGCTAGCCGACGATAAACTGCCGCCAAAAGAGAAATGGCATTTACATGACCGCTGGATTTTGGCGGAGCTTAATACAGTTGCCAAACGTATGAACGAAGCGATCGAAGAATATCGTTTTGATGACGCCAGCTCGGCTATCTATCAGTTCGTGTATGAGAAATTCTGCTCTTGGTATATTGAACTTTCAAAAAATATCCTAAACGGTACAAATGAAGCTGCGAAACGTCAGCGCGCCACCATTTTGAAATACGGCTTCCGCCAGATCATGAAGCTCTTGCATCCGATCACGCCCTACATAACGGAAGAGTTGTGGTCTCACTTGGGAAGCAAGACTCTCTTGGCGACGGAATCCTACACTGAATTCGATGCTCACTTGAGTGATGATCGTGTCGCCGATCTCATGAACCGCTTTATCGAAGTGGTTACAGGCATTCGTAATATCCGCCAGAGTATGAATATTAAGCCCAAAGATGAAGTCGATATTCGTCTGTTCACTGACGATCAGAAGTTCGCCAAATTTATGTACGACTCTCGCCATTTCTTGGGCGATTTGGCGGCCGTGAAATCGGGAACAATTCGGGATAAAAAATCTGACCGACCAAAAAAATCAGTTTCTATGGCGACCACTCATACTGAGATTTGGTTACCACTAGAAGGCCTGGTCGATATTGCTGAACAAGTGAAGCGCGTTCAAAAAGATATTGAGAAGACCCAAGGCGATTATCAGCGAGTCGAGGCGAAATTAGCTAACAGCACCTTTGTGGATAATGCTCCTGAAGATGTCGTTGCCGATGTAAAAGAAAAGGCGCGTCAATTCCAAGAGAAGCTCCAGTCGCTACAAAACATGCTGGGACAATTTCAATGATACGGGGGGCCAAGAGCCCCCTAGTCTTTTTAAAAAGACCCGTTTAACCTAGATGTATGAGAGTTTTTTTACTCATCGCGATGTTTCTATCTGCTAGCTCTGCTTTTGCGCAGCTTCGTTGCGTCGATAAACTACTGCCGATTCCCAGACCTTCTGCTTCACATCAACTGGCCTCAGGTGAATGGACTCCAGCACCTGGTGATGTGTTAACGATTGAAGGTGCTGAACAAGCGCTTAAGTCGTTAGTGTTCACGAAACTCTTATGCCGCGAAAATGAAATTGAATTTGCTGTGCGACCCATTTGCACAACACTTGATCCAACTGCACCCGACTCTCACACCTGTTTTGCTCCATCGAGCCTTGGTCATTTTATCATCACGCAAGACAACGCCAAGAATGCCAATCTTATTTTTCATAAAATGAGACGTCAGCGTCGCGACTAAAAATGAAACATCTCAGAAGTTTGTTGGAAGAGTTGCACAGGATCAACCTGAGCACGAGGCTTAATGATTTCAGATTTCGTTTGAGTAGTTTTGGCAATGGTGGGATCGCGCAAATCCATCAAACGCCAATTGGCATAGAATGGAATCGGTGCATCTTTGCGTGGCTCGCCCGTTTCATAGATAGCGAGAGCATCTGTTCCAAGGTAAGTGGCATAAGAGATACTCGCCCCTGCTCGCGCAACCAATCCTTTCGCGTGCGCCAACATCTTACCAAGCTCAATCCAATCAGAACTTAAAAACAACTCATATTTATTTGTTTTAGGAAGACGTTGGATCAATCTCTCAGCGAGAAGGCCCGCCTTCGCTTCTTCTTCGGAAGAAAATAAAATGAAGCGCTTTCCTTCGTGCATAGAAAAATACTCAAACCAAAAATCATCAAGTTTGACTTGATCAAACGGCCATAAATCAACCGCTAAGTAAGGCCCCTCTTCTTCCTTATAGTAAGGCGAGAGTTCTTTGCCTTTTACCTTCATTTGATCTGGAATACGGCGGTTGGTAAACTCTTTGAACAAGTAATAGAAGTCTTCGCTGATGTGATGACCAATCGGACGCTTAACTGCCAAAGTTGTAAACCAGCGCTTCCACCCCTCAGCAAAGCCAATACGTTTCTTTGCATCCAGAAAAGTACCTACAGCTAATTCTTTTAACGTGTCTCCTAGGCACAGATAAATATCTACCGGTGGCATATTCAGATTCGCAACAAAGCGATGAGCATCAAGGAATGATTCCACTTCGTCTTCTTTCCAAGGATGCCAAAACCCTTCAAAGGGAAGCGCAAAAAGCATCTCAATCTTATGCTCAGGACAAATGAAGTGCAGATCCGCTTCAGGATAAGCTTCCCGCAGTAAATGGATCATGGGAAAGGATAGAATCCTCTCTTGCAGTGGAGCGGGCATTTTAATCGCGATGGTTACGCGATCAGTTTTTGTTGCTGGCGTTTTGTCCATAAAACCGTGTAGTAGCTGGTGGCGAGTGCTGGCACCATGACATTGATAATAGGAACAGAAACAAGAAGAAGAAAAATAGCGCCTGAAAACACATTCACAATGAAATTACTCATCACATCTTTGAAGCAAGCACTCAGACCTAATTCATGACGAGACCATGAGTAATCTAAGAACTGGGCTGACATCAAAAGGCACAAAAGTAGCAAAGCGACAGGAAAGAGTACTGGAAAGAAATTGAGCCCCATCGCTAGAATGGTTGCCATAATAATTACAGTGAGCTTTTTAAATTCATTGAAGATCGTGCGACCAAACCCTGCGAGGACATCTTTGATTCCCTGGGATTTATTTGCTGTCGGCATCTGACCGCGAATTTTGTTTTCGATTCTAGCACTAATCACACTGTTGAATGGTGCAGACAGAATGCCAATCATTAATACAAACGTCCAAGACACCAAGATAAAAAGTAAAAAAGCCATCAGCCCGCTCACGAAATAGTACATAAACATGTTGGCGTTCTGACTTAAAATATACTTATTAATGACAACCTTCGTTAGCGCCATACCGTTTTCTAGGGCGTAGGTTCCCGCCACGATATAAATCACAACAGCTAAAATACCTGGAATCAAAAACAAAATGAAATTGACTGGGTCTTTAAAGATGTTTCTAAAAGCCTCAGGGACTGTAGTCACGATGTCTTTCATTTAACCCTCAAAACGTTTAAATCTAAAATTCCAAATCGGTTCAAAAGGAGCAAGGTCAGTCGGTTTTTCAGGTATTGAATTAACCAAGTTTTCTAGCTCACTCCATTGTAGCTGTTCTTCTAAAAGTGGGGAGAGAATATGTAGCTCACGGCATTTCTTAAACTTCTCGCGTGCCTTGTTTAACATTCCAGCTGCCCCGACAAGTTTCCCCTCGCGGTAATGCACCATTGAAGCAGCTACCTGAATGACGGCCCAATAAACATAGCGATGAGGATCTTGTCGATCCTCCAACCACACATGCTCGAGCTCTTCATGACATTCCCAATAATGTTGGTCATTGAAGCACTTGATGCCTGATTTCATCTTCTCCAGATGTTCGGCATCAAAGGCCATCAGAAACCGCCAAGAATCGAGAGACCCGCATCGACATAAAGA
>JBIKNE010000062.1:0-8346 GCA_044358855.1 Bacteriovoracaceae bacterium
TTTCTGTCGATGTTTGTACCGATTTTATGCAGAAGCCTGGTTTTGCGGATACTGATTTCTGTGCCCAAAGACAAACTCAACAAGGTCAGGCCATGCATGCGAATCACACCATGGCCGTGGTTGGCTATGAAGTTCAATCAAATAAGAATGTACGTTATCTCGTACAAAATTCCTGGGGCCGAGCTTGTCCATTTACCAATCCAGCTATTGCTGCCGGCAAAGATGCTGAGTGTGAGAAAGATGCGAGCGGAAAGTTAACTGGTAGATTCTGGATATCTGATAAAGCTCTCATTACCAATACAATGCAACTTGCAACAGTCGCTAAGCCTTAACAGCTAGACAAATATAAAGGGCCCCTTTTCGGGGCCCTTCTCTTTAGACGTCGTAGCAAACGTCAGTTTCGTAATCGTAGTCGTAACAGTCTTGACCGTAGTCATCACCGCTACCGTAATCATTTCCGCAGTCATTACCATAATCCGAACCGTAGTCAGGAGTTGGTGCTGGCGTAGAGCCATAGTTCGAGTCGTAGTCATTGTAACCATAGTCATAAGTTGGGCGACTGTAGTTATAAGACTCATCACGGAACGTCTCAGAACAGAAGTAACGGAAGTCACTTGTGCGATCATTCAAGTCATCACGCTCGTAAGAACACTGGTCGAAACCGCGGTTACAAGTTTGATTCCAGTATGAACGTACAACTTGGTGTGTGTAGCTATCAACAAGTTGGTAGTTACACTGATCAACTGTGCTGTAGCGGTAACGGTAACCGTTGTAGACGTAGTACGGGTAATTGTTAAACACGTAGTAGCCGTTCGAGTAACCAGTTACTGGCCAGTAGATCCAGTTCAAGTAGATGTAGTTCGGGAACGAATTACGAACATGCGAGTAGTAATCGTATGAACGGTAGTAACGAACTGGTCCTATGAAGATCGAGTTCCACGGAGAGTGGCGGTATCTTGCATATGGCAACGGACGGTACATCGGTGGACGGTGATAGTTGCGAGTTCCGTAGTGAGTACGAACTGGCACACGGTACACTGGACGGTACGTGGTTGGGCGAGTGGGGCGGTATACGGGACGATGAGGTGCCGGACGACGAACAACTCCTCCGTTGCCTGGACGACCTGGGCCTGGAGTTGGGCGGTATCCGCCGTTATCAGGGCGAGGAACTGGACGGTTGTATCCGCCGCCATTGTCTGGACGACCTAGGCCTGGAGTTGGGCGGTATCCGCCGTTATCAGGGCGAGGAACTGGACGGTTGTATCCGCCGCCATTGTCTGGACGACCTGGTCCTGGAGTTGGGCGGTAACCGCCGTTATCAGGACGTGGAGTCGGACGATTCATTCCGCCGTTATCAGGACGTGGAGTCGGACGATTCATGCCACCGCCATTACCGGGAGCTGGGCGAGATGGACGTGATGGGCCGTGGTTATTTCCTGGGCCGCCTGGAACTGGGCGACGTTCAACTGTGCCTCCGCCTGGAGGACGACGACGTGGATCGTGTTGTGCGTGAGTCACGTCGATCATCGAACCGATGATCAAAAGTGATAGCACGAGCTTTGAAGCCATTTTCATGTAATTCCCCTTTGAAGACAAAAGACTGAATTTCGAGATTGGTAGATAACTAGCAAGAGCGAATGGAGTCTGTAGAGAGGAATTTGCTTACAGCGTCAAAAGGTGGTCGCAATAGAAGGCTAACATCCCGAGATATAAGAATTAATTCTGAGAATGAAATTGTGCTGACTCATAAGTCTTTCATTTTTCAAGCGGGGAGGGACAAAATGCACCGCTATTTTTGGGGTCACTGTGCCCCTAAAAAAGAAGGCCAGGAATGAATCCTGGCCGCCTTGTATTGAAAATTTGAATCGAGATTATTGAGCGATCGGAGTCTCAGCTGGTTTATCAGCAGGAACAACTTTTTCAGCACCAAACAATCTGCGCATCCCACTTCGCTGATAGCGGTTAGTGAGAATTTGGAAAATGTTTGCACCTGGGTCTGAGTTGATTTCGCTGTCACCCATTTCATATTGAGTGGCCATAATCTCGTCGAGTTTTGCTTGGTTTTCGAGACCTTCGTCAGAAATCGTCACGCCACCAGCATTCAGACCATCTAGGCTGAACTCATCTTTTTTGGCAGCGCCAGCATTATTCATGTTAACTACGCCGCCTTCGTATCCTTTAATTTCTTGTTTTAAATCAGCTTTCATCTTTTCGAGAGCATCTGATGGGTTTGTTGAGCTCATAAATGAAGAGCTGCTAGGAGCTGTTGAGGCGATAGGTGGAGCAGCGGCGAGATCGCGACGAATGCCATCAACTAGCTTATTAACTTTTTCTTGTTCTCTATTTATCGCTTCTGCAAATTTTTTATTTTTTGGGTCAGCTAAGAGTTTATCTTTGATACCATTCATTCTTGCTGCCAGCGATCCCATCTGAGAAGCATTAACATCGGCAGCAGAAAGCGCTCCGCTATTAAGACCATTCAAGGTAGCAGGCAGGTTTCCAAGTACACTTGCTGAAGGGGTATTGCCAATTACCTTTGGAGTTTTAACGGTTACACAGGTATTGCTCGTTCGACAACTACAAGTCGAATCCAAATTTCCGTTTTGTGAGATACAAGACTTGTCGGTGGAAGCTCCAGAGGTAGCGTTTAAGCTATTAGATGCAAGTGCAGGTTTATCACCGAAGTATTGTTTACAGGTCGCTGACTTACTACGAGATGGATTAAGTGTGCCGCCCTCTTGGTAGCAGTAACATTGGGGCTTGCTTAAATTACTATTCCTATCTGCGGTTGAGCAACCAAAAGCAGTTCCAGAAGCCATAACTTGATTTCGTAACTTTTCCATGAATGATTTGCGTTCCTCGGCTTTCTTGATTTCCTTAGAAGCATTATTCATCATGATCATGCTGTTTGTTGTGAGGATTCCAGCGAAAATAAGGCGAGTCATAGGATTCTCATAAAGCGCTTTAAACTTTCCTCCTGCAGTCAATGTTGTACTAGACCAGGCTTTGCTCATCAAAGAGAAGAGACCAACAAGTTCTGCTTGAGCGTCTGGCACAAAAACTTGATTTTTTGCCAAAACATATAAGTCACGTACTTCATTGAAAAAACTGTGGTCAAATTGTTTGTTGAGCTCTGTATTGTTTGCCATTAGAACTTCATATTCTATAGCATTCATCGAAGTTGTTTCGCCTTTTCGGAGTCTTTCAATTTCCGTATTGATAGCAATAAATGAGTTGAAATCATTTGTAGTACTTACAAGATTATGACTTACATAGTGAGTAAACGGAACACGTTGTTTCTTTAGGAAAAAGTTGTCCACATAAATTGCTGCAGGAGTCAGTGACTGTTGTAAAGCATAAGCTTTAGCTTGGTTTTCACGGAGGTTAAATGCTCCAACAGGAGCAGGTACTTTAGCAGTTTGGCAGGTGAGTTCAAGTTTAGCCGTTACATCATATGGATTGAAGTATCTGAATGTTTCCCAAGCCGCTAGAGCAGCAGCTGCGCCATATGCAGCAAGTGATACCATGTAGAGGTTCTTTTTTGTTTTTCCTGCCTTGATGGTTGCTTGTTCTTTTTGAATCATTGCTTCGAATGCGTCCGCTTGAACGTTCGTCGCAGTGGAGTTGT
Source organism: Bacteriovoracaceae bacterium (assembly GCA_044358855.1). Taxonomy (GTDB): domain Bacteria; phylum Bdellovibrionota; class Bacteriovoracia; order Bacteriovoracales; family Bacteriovoracaceae; genus UBA6144. Next base: position 3,629 of record JBIKNE010000062.1, read on the forward strand.
CGCTAGAACCGTTGCTATTGGCAGAACCTTCACCGGCTTTGGCCAGTTTCTCCTCTGCTTTTTTCATTTCTTTCTTATAAGTCATTGATGACATTAATTCTCCGGCAATAACTGCTACACCACCACCGATCATGAGCCACGCTGAAGTAGCACCGACGCAATCACCGCCACCCATCATGAGAAATAGTCCGCTTGCAGCTACTGCCGCGAAAGCAATCATCATTTGCATTGTCGATGCACTCTGACCTTTATGACCCGAGATCTCACCCTTGCTTTCAGCATCTTGTACACGCGCAACTAGGGAAGCATTCAAACAGGCCCTTTGCGCATCAACGGATTCTTTCTTCATACAATCAGCTTTCGCTTCTTGAACCTTGGCCGCTTCTTCTGTGGTTAAACAGCGATTAAGCGTTGAGTTCCACTGAAGGCCTGAGCTACAACTTTGTCCGTAGGCGACCCAGCTCACTGGAGTGTTGGGGATCGCGCCGACCATAAGTTGGAAACCAATGGCGTAAGTTAAAAGGCTGGCGAAAAACTTCTGGAACATAAAAACCTCGAGGGTTGGCTAACTCACTGATATATCTTTAATTATAAAGGACTTATGGAGTTTTTAGGGGGGTGGGACATACCTGCCGCGGTCCTTCTTTAGTGTCGACTAGTAAAATCAATATGTTGGGTGCGCTTTTTGTGCTTTTAAGGGGGTGATAAGCCCTTTAGTATGTGACCTAAAAAGTTGGCTCCCTATGCGAATCCTTATACTTCTTCTGGCCCTCCTCTCTGTACGCAGTTACGCCAGTGAGCTCCAAGTGGGCGATGTCATCCTACAGCCTTTACGCTGCTATTCCTGCGGTCTGATTGAGGCCCAAGAGAAGAGCTCCTTCTCGCATATGGGCCTAGTTGTTCATACGACGAACGGAGTGAAAGTCGCAGAGGCGTTGGGGCAAGTTCGTATTGTCACTCTCACCGAGTTTCTCGCTAAAGGTGATTCGACTCGCGCTCATAAGATTATGCGTCCTCGTGAAGTAGTTGCTTTTGATTTTATGACTGCGATTGAGCCGTGGCTTGGGGCCGAATTTGATCGTGCATTTCTGTGGGATAATCTTGGGCGTGATGGGCGTGAAGCTTTTTATTGTTCAGAGATGGTCACCAAGCTTCTCAACAAATTTTTGAAAAATAAAATGCCTACCAAGCCGATGGATTTTTCCCAAAATTTTGAAGCCTGGAATTCCTATTTTGGAGGAAATGTCCCGCAAGGTGAGCCGGGTATTTCTCCTGGCGACTATGAACACTCGAAATTGTTTAAATGGGTAGGAAGCTTTCAAGGTGGCGCATGGAACTGGAAATAGAGAGAGTTCAGCTCCCACTCAATGTTGTCTGGAAGATCTCGCGCAACGCCAGCACTGAAAAGATTAATTTGATTGTCACTCTTCGTGACGGGTCTTTTGAGGTGCAATCTGAAGTGGCACCCAATGTTCGTTATGGCGAATCGCCAGAAATAATTGAAGCCGAATTCGCCGAATTTAAAAAACTGGCCAAGACTGATTATCAAAAAGCTCTTGATGCTAAACAGTGGAAGCATAGCTTGCGCTTTGCTCTCGAGTCGGCCTATGTGCATCTTGAGGCCAAGAAAAAAAAGCAAAGCTTAAAAGATTATCTGGGAGCGACAGGAGGCTTAGTTGTTCCTACTTCCATGTCGATTCCTATAATGGAGCCATCTGAGGTTGAGGCTTATCTCGCTCCACTCATGCGCTTTCCAAGTTTGAAAATTAAAGTCAATCAAGATTGCGCGTGGGACTTAGTTAAGGAAGTCGCTCGTGTGGCTCCGAATAAAAAGCTGCGTATCGATGGGAATGAAGGTTGGACTGATATGAAAAACTACTTGGCGTTTGAGGCCAAGCTTAAAGGTCTTTCGGTTGAGTTCATCGAGCAACCCTTTCCAGCGTCAGAAAAAGAAATGTACCGCGAGCTTCATCCCAAAACACCATACATCATCATGGCGGATGAATCGATCGAGGATCATGATAATTTAGTTGAGCTGCAATCGATGTTTCGCGCGGTCAATATCAAGCTGATGAAAACCGGTAGTCTGCTGAAGGGGCGAGATTTTCTCATTCGTGCTCGACAGTTAGGATTTAAGACGATGGTGGGCTGTATGATTGAGACGGGGCTTGGAATTTCCTACGCGCTTCATTTGGCGCCCTGGATGGATTGGGCGGACTTAGATGGATTTCTGCTTTTGAAACAAGATCCCTTCCCACTCGTGAGCGAGCAGGAAGGGATTATTCGTCTTAGTTAGTGGTGTCCGTGGCCGTGAGCACCGTGGGCGTGTCCATGGGCCACTTCTTCTTCAGTCGCTGCACGTACAGTGGTGATCTCTACATCGAAGAACAGGTCTTTGCCTGCCATCGGGTGGTTACCGTCAACAGTCACTTCTTCATCATTCATGCTCATGATGGTGAAGACAGGTGAGTGAGCATCTTCGTTAACTTGGAACTGATCACCGATCTGCAATTGTGCGTCTGGTGGGAATTGTGTGCGCTTAACGTTGATAACCAATTCTTTATTGATGTCGCCGTAAGCATCAGCCGCTTTCACTTCGATTTTGCGTTTGTCACCTACGTTCATAAGCACGAGCACTTTCTCAAGGCCGGGAATAATTTGGTGGCTTTGTTCTAAGAAAATCAACGGTTCGTCGCCTACAGAACTATCAATAACAGTTCCTGCTTTGTCTGTGAGTGTATAGTGGAATCCGATAACACGTCTGCTCATGGCCATCTCCTCATCTAGTCGTCTTAATCAATGACACGCATATTTCTTTGCTGGCAAGCAGCCCTTCCAGCTCAGCGGTCGATAGAGCTTGGATGGCCTGGACGACATGTTGGAAAGTTTTTTGAGAAGTCGAAAATCGATCCTCTACCGATAAAGGTAGGTTCAAGATTTTTACAAACTCCCGCCAGAACTTTTCTTCCACGGCAGCAACGGCGAGCCAATCGCCGTCCTTGTTGCGGTACAGAGCGTAGCACGGGTAGGCGCCATTATGTAAGAACTTAGTCTGCTTTTGCTGTCGAAGATTGGACGACCACAAGGGATCCATGACCTTCTTTATTTCATCATAGAGATAAACTTTAGAAATTATGGGTTTCTTTTCCTGTTGTGCTTGGCGGTGAAGTGCTAATGCGGTGAGTGCGATTTGCTGCCCAAAACTTATTCCTGCTACCGGTAAAAAGGGGGGCGCAAGTGGAGAGGGCGAATTTTCACCAACATGAAGTTGTAAAAATCCGGCCTCGGCGAGGGCATTGAGATCATGCATTGAGCCCTGATTATCTTTTGAGGCGCCCACTCCTAATACAACGAGGGCCCGATTAATTTGATTAAGAGTCGCGTGATCAAGCCCGAGCTTGAGCGATAATTTTTGGGGCATACCTGTAAGGATAATGTCTGCACTCGTTAAGATTTGAGAAATTTGCGATTGAATATCGCTGGCATCAAAATTGAGGCGAATAAGTTTTTTTTCTTTGTTCAGCTCATTGTACCAATCTTGAAAGTTCCCCATGAGTCCGGTTTGTTCAGTCTGCAAGAAGGCATCTTTATGTGCTTCGTCTTCAATCTTAAGCACATCGGCCCCTAAAAGCGCTAACAAATGCCCACCCAAGGGACCTGGAAGTCTTTGTGTGAAGTCGAGAACCTTGAGTCCTGAGAGAGGTTTCACTGCACTTCGGCTTCTGGGCTGCTAAAAGTTTCCAAAAGACTCATGAGTCCTTTGCCTTCTTTTTCACATTCGGTGCGATTACAAACCTGCCACTGCTCGTCCTCACGATCGTGATAATGGAGCACAAAGCGTCCGAGGAAATGCGAACGGAGGCGCTGGAATTCTTCATCGTTAACCCATGGGCGCGGAACTTCGATCTTGCGATAAATTTCTAGCGGATAAGTGAACGCGCGCAGAGATTCACCGTGAGAAACGGGGTTTGAAAGTGCTAATTGAATCCAGTTTTTCCAAGCGTCACCCCAGTATTCTTGTGGATGATATTCTGGATAAAGCACTGAGAGTCGTGTTGAAACGATTAATAGAGTTCCAAGAGCAGAACGATAAGACTGATCGTTCAATGGTGCACGCATAAATTCACCATGGGCCAGCGCCGTAAGCGAAGGTGTTTTTCCTTGGAAAAATTCACGACGCAAGAAATCCATCGTTTCTTTGGCGTTACTCAAGAACACATCTGTACTTGTCACTTCATAGAGACGTAATTGGCTTTCGCAAAACTGCACATAATCTTCGAGATAAAGTGGTGTCTTATCTGTCGTGGTGGTGTGACGAAGAACATGGCGTCCTTGTTTATCAACGGCAATAAATGTCTGAGAAACACCTTCAATGACTTTGTGGAGCAGTTTCAAAGCGGCCTGAGTTATTGCCGGCACGCGACTGTATTGAATGACGTCACAAAGAGCTGAGAGCAACATAAAGTTCCAGCTCGCTATTCCTTTGCGATCCGTTGCCGGTGGAATGCGTTGCTTACGCTCTTCAAGCAAAGCATGACGAATTTTACGAACCACTTCCCACCCTTCTGGTGAGTAGTAGTCGTTTTTAAATTCCGGATTAAGTGATACCACTGAGAGGCCTTGTTCAAAGTTGCCTTTCTCAGTCATACGGAACCATTTGGCCCACTCAGGCTTAAACTCACCCAGCTCACCACTATCTCTTAGGCAGTTCTCAAATT
>JBIKNE010000063.1:0-8258 GCA_044358855.1 Bacteriovoracaceae bacterium
TTTGCGTTGGATGCCTTTCCAGTTTTTGAGGTAGTGCAAACGACACCAGCTCAAGGTTGTGCGGATGTTGTCACAACCCTTTTCAACACATGAGTCGTCTTTTGGATCAACAAAGAACTCGAGAGTCGCGATCGCGCTTAGAATATCTTTCCAAGCAAAGTGCTCACGGAGTTCAGCGATTTCGTCAGCGATTTTGCCTTCGAGATCGTTAACTGAATACTTTTTGAAGCCGCGCTCAAGATCATGCGAGCCTTCTTCATCAAACTTACGTCCGCCCTTACCTTTCGCAGCGACACGCTTAAAGTCTGCTTCATCATCATCTTCATCGCCGCCGCGAGCACGAGGAGCTTCGTCTTCAACTTCTTCTCCACGAGCACGCTTCTTGGCGTCGTCCTTAGCCTTCATCTTAGCGGCTTTCTCGTCTTCTTTGGCTTTTAACTTGGCGGCTTTTTCAGCATCCTTAGCTGCGAGTTTTTTATTTTTTTCTGCGTCTTTCGCTGCTTGAATCTTAGCTTTTTCAGCTTCTTTCTTAGCGAGCTCTTTCTCTTTTTGAGAAGTGGCTTTCTCTAGAGCGGCAGCTTTCTTGGCGCGATCTTTCTCTTTCGCTGCTTCAAGCTTAGCTTTAGCGGCCTCTTTCTTGGCGAGCTCTTTTTCTTTGGCAGCAAGTGCCTTCGCCTTGAGGACTTCTTTCTTAGCGCGCTCTTTGTCGACTTTCGACAAAGCAGCGATCGCCTTGCCAGCAATTTTGCCGGCAGTTTTTAGAATACCTTTCTTAGCAGGTGCCGCTGGTTTCTTAGCGACGACTTTTTTAGCTGCTGGTTTTGCTTTTGCTTTTGTGGCCACGACTTTTCCTTTCGCTTTTGCTGCAGGTTTCACGGCCTTCATTTTAGTCTTAGCTTTTGCTTTCGCCATAGAATTTCCAACTCCACCAAAAATACAATAAAAATCATGGACACCGTATCAAAGCATCCCCTTAACGTCTAACAGAAACAGTTGGTTATTGCAGCTCTTTCAACTCTGCCGAAGCGATCACCATACGCTGAACTTCACTGGTTCCTTCATAGATTTCAGTTATTTTAGCGTCTCGGAAATAGCGTTCTACAGGATATTCCTTGGTGTAGCCGTTACCACCGCACAATTGAATCGCTTTAGTGGTCACCCACATCGCCGATTCCGAAGCCATCAATTTGGCCTGGGCGGACTGCTTAGAATAAGGAAGCCCTGCGTCTTTTAGTGCCGAGGCATGGTAAATCAACAGTCTTGATGACGCGATTTTTGTACTCATATCCGCCAACATAAATTGCACGCCTTGCAGATTCGACAAAGGAGCACCGAATTGTACACGTTGTTGAACATATTTAGCCGCATAAGTGAATGCACCTTGGGCAATGCCTAAGGCCTGAGCAGCAATACCAATACGGCCGCCATCGAGCGTGCCCATGGCCACACGGAAACCTTTCTCGGGATCACCCAAGAGAGCGTCCTTGGGAACTTTAACTTTATCAAACGCCAATTGCGCAGTTGATGAACCTTTGATGCCCAGCTTGTCTTCGATTTTGATAATTGAGAAACCAGGCGATGAAGTCTCAACGATAAAAGCAGAAATGCCTTTGTAGTCAGGAGTTTTTTTGGTTTTAGCAAAAACGATGGCGACGTTGGCCTCTTTGCCATTCGTAATCCAATTTTTTACGCCGTTAATCTCCCAATGATCTCCCATATCGACAGCGCTTGTTGTGAGAGAACCAGCGTCTGAGCCAGCATTCGGTTCAGAGAGAGCAAAGCAGCCGATCCATTCACCGTTCGCTAGCTTTGGTAGATATTTTTTCTTTTGCGCTTCTGTGCCGTAATTCAAAATCGGCCAAACACACAAAGAAGTGTGTGCCGAAACAAAAACGCCGGTTGAGGCGCAATTGCGTGAGAGTTCTTCAATTAAAATCGCGTAGCTCTGATAATCCAAACCAGCACCGCCGTACTCTTCGGGGACATACGATCCCAAGAATCCGTTTTCAGCGAGTTTAGCAATGAGGGCCTTGGGCATTTCACCATTGTGATCAATGCTCATGGCGAGAGGACCCACTTCTCCATCGGAGAATTTTTTCATCATGTCTTGGATTTCTTTATATTCGGTACCGAGTAACATCTTATTCTCCTTTAAAAACGGCCGGGCGCTTCGCTAGGAAAGCCGCCGTTCCTTCTTTCATATCCGCAGAACTGAATAATTGTGAAAAAGCACTCGCCTCAATTGTGAGACCTTGCTCTAAAGTCGTTTGTGCACCTTGATCGACCACTTTTTTCGCGACACTGACTGAGAGTGGTGAATTCTTCGCCACCATCGCTAAATAATCTTTCGCGCCCTGAATGAGCGCAGACTTATCAGTGAAGACTTGGATGACAATGCCGCGTACGATGGCTTCATCGGCTTTCATATTTCTGCCTGAGAAAACTAACTCTTTGGCGAGCGCTAGATTGGTACGACGTGAAAGTCGTTGAGTGCCACCAAAACCAGGAATCAAACCCAGTTTAACTTCCGGCAAACCAAAAACCGCATTTTGTGAGGCATAAATGAAATCACAAGCAAGTGCCATTTCAAAACCGCCACCCAAAGCAAAGCCATTCACAGCTGCAATCACTGGATAAGGCAAATATTCCATCAGCACAGTGACGTTTTGACCTAAACGACCAAACTCTGTTGCCTGAGTTGATGACATCGTCGTCATAGCAGCAATATCAGCACCGGCAATAAAAGCTTTCTCCCCACTACCGGTAATAATCAGACCTGTCAGTTTCTTGGTGGCCGCTTCCGTAAAAAAACTTTTGAGTTCACTTAAGACAGTGGCATCAAGCGCATTAAGCTTGTCCGGACGATTAATCGTCAAAATTCCAATTTTATTGTCTTCTTCGTAAACCAGTGTCTGGAATTTACTCATATACGTAGACACCTTTTTTATTTTTTCTGCCATAGCGTCCCGCCGCTACATACTGCTTCAGCAATGGACATGGACGATATTTTGAATCAGAAAGACCAGTGAATAAGACATCCATAATCGCAAGACATGTATCAAGCCCGATAAAATCGGCAAGCTCAAAAGGCCCCATCGGCTGATTGGTCCCAAGCTTCATAGCGGTATCGATATCCTTTGGCTCAGCCACACCTTCATAAAGGGCGTAAAAGGCTTCATTAATCATCGGCATCAAGATGCGATTAACGGCAAAGCCGGGATAATCCTTTGCGCGAACGAAGGTCTTACCCATTTTTTCAGAAACTGCAGCGACAGTATTAAAAGTCTCATCCGTCGTTTCAAGACCGCGGATACCTTCCACTAATTTCATCACCGGCACGGGATTCATGAAATGCATCCCAGCGACCAACTGAGGACGTTTAGTTTGAGCGGCGATTTCAGTAATAGAGATAGATGATGTGTTTGAGGCTAGAATCGCTCCCGCTTTGACGGTTTCATCTAGTTTCTTAAATATATCAAATTTGAGCGCACGATTTTCCGTAGCGGCTTCAATCACCAAGTCACAGTCTTTTAAGTCTTTCATGTCCGAAACTGTTTTAAGTTTCGCTAAGGCTGCAGTGGCATCGGCTTCTGACCACTTTGATTTCTCAACGCCTTTCTTAAGTTGGGCCTTGATAAAGTCATGGCCCGCGTCCAAAGCATTTTGAAAAGCATCAAACATTTTAACGTCGTAACCTGATTGAATGGCGACTTGTGCGATCCCGCGGCCCATTTGACCGGCTCCCACAACACCAATGACACGGATGTTTTGCATGGCGACCCTCTGCAGTTAAATCATGGATTTCTTTGAAGAAAAAACATCTTAAATGTGCCCTGAGAGAGACCTTAAGGTCAACAGCGGACTGCATCTCACAGGTTCTCTTGCCATGGCCCACAAAAGCGTTTATAACTTCGCGGATACATTAGTACCGAACTACTTTTAGGAGTGCATCGTGGCAAACCACAAGTCATCTGAAAAACGCGCGCGTCAAGACAAAGTCAAGCGCATGACAAACAAAGTTAAGAAAGCTTCTGCTCGTACAGCTGTTAAAGCCGTTCGCACAGCAATCGTTTCTGGCGACAAAACAACTGCTTTGGGCGCTTTGAAAGCTGCTCAATCGAAGTTGATGAAAGTTGCAAAGTCTCCAGCTCTTTCAAAGAAAGCTGCAGCTCGCAAAATCTCTCGTCTTACTAAGCAAGTGGCAGCACTTACTAAGTAATCGACCCTTGACCCATTAAATTTAAGGCCCATAGTGTAGTTAACACTGTGGGCTTTTTTATTTTTCAAGACCTGGAGGTCTTATGCGTGCATTTTTAATTCTCCCTCTTCTCGCTATTCTCGCTATTCTCACTGGCTGTGGCGTGCAATCTATCCCAACAGCACTTAATGAAACGGAAGCCTCTTGGGCGGAAGTGCAAAACCAATACAAGCGTCGTGCTGACCTTGTTCCCAACCTCGTAGAAACCGTCAAAGGCTACGCCGGCCACGAAAAAGAAACGCTACAAGCTGTCGTAGAAGCTCGTGCTAAGGCGACACAAATGACAGTTGATGCCTCAAACCTCACTCCAGAAAAACTTAAAGAGTTCCAAGGCGCACAATCAGGCCTCTCACAAGCACTTGGGCGCTTGATGGTGGTGGCAGAGAAATATCCTGACCTCAAAGCAGCAGCGAACTTCCGTGACCTACAAGTTCAATTGGAAGGAACCGAAAACCGCATCACAACTGCTCGTCGTCGTTATATTGAAACAGTGAAGGAATTTAATAACCTGGTAACTGTCTTCCCTACATCACTCACGAACAGCCTGATGTTCAAACATGAGAAGAAGCCACAATTCGAAGCAGCTGAAACTGAACAAGCGGCACCTGCGGTTAAATTCTAGTGAAGTATCTTTTTCTTCTGCTTTTTTGCTGGGGAGCTTTCGCTCAAGAAGTAAAGTTCCCTGCACTTAATCAACCTGTCATTGATCTGGCAGGTTTATTAACCTCTTCGCAGATGCAAGATTTGGGAAACAACATCCGCGAGCTAAATGCCGGCGGAGGTCCTCAGGTCGGAATTTTTATTGCCGATGAACTACAGGGTTTGGCGATTGAAGACTTCTCTATTCGCCTGGCAGAAAAATGGCAGCTGGGAAAAACCAAAGATGATAATGGACTGATCATTCTTGTCGCTGTCAAAGAGCGCAAAATGCGCATTGAAGTGGGCGGAGGAATCGAAGGTAATATCACTGATCTTGAGGCCAGTCGCTGGATTCAACACATTTTAACTCCTTCCTTCCGCTCGCAGAATTATGCAGGTGGGCTGAAGACCGTTTTATTTGAAGTAGCCAAAAAATTCGACATCACACTCAGCGGTAAACCCCTCGCAAGACGAGTTCGTCGCTCCGGCAGAGAACTCTCACCGATTAGCTCGCTGGTTATCGTCATTCTCTTCTTTATTATCTTCCCTCTTATTAATCGCATGCGCGGAGGCTCTCGCGGCTTTCACGGTTGGCTTGGAGGCGGTGGCTGGAGTTCAGGTGGCGGATCGGGCTGGAGTTCGGGTGGTGGCTCGAGTTGGGGCGGAGGCGGTGGTGGATTTAGTGGCGGTGGCGCCTCGGGAGATTGGTAATGAAACAATTTAATACTTCTGAGATCACTGCCAAGATTAAGAAGTTTGAAGAGAACACTGGTCTTGAGTTGATCGTTGCCGCCGGCAAAGTCTCTGATCCTTATCCAGGTGCTACTTGGCGGGGTGGTTTATTAGTTGGCCTCATTCTTTCAGCTCTGCTTCTCCACTTCTATGCTTTTGAACCGCGCTCGCTAGAAGTTCTGTTGGTTGGTGCAATTATTCTTTTGAGTGTTTGCCTGATTAAATTTGCCGGTCTTAATCGCTTCTTTTTTCTTAACTCTGAGACAGAGCGAGAAACCAGCGAAAAGGCCTCTGTTCTATTTTCTTATTTTCATTCAAAAGATCTAGGCCACGAAGCTTCTATTTTATTGTTCTTTTCGTTCACTGAAAGGAAAATTCATTTGTTGATTGATAGCCATCTTAAAGACAAGCTTAACCAGGCCGATCTCTTTGAAATCATCTCACTGATTCGCATGCATTTTAAAACTAAGCATTATGAATTAGGCATCGAGAAGGCGATTGAAACTCTTGAGCAGAAAATTTTAACTAAAGTGGGCAAGAATCCAAATCCACCCACATTAAGTGTGGAGAATAGAATCTTTTGGTTTTGATTTATTTTTTATCAAAAAAACCAATTTCCCTAGCGAGTTCATAGGCTTCAGTAGAAGCCTTGCTCTTGTTGGCAGGATAACCATTCATCCAAATGCCATAGATTATTTCCCGCATAGAACTTACTAAATTACTGGCAAAATATTTATCATCTTTGGCCACCTTGTTTTCAGAGGCTAACAAAGCTTTGAGTTGATCTTTATGCTTTTTCAGTCCTTCGATGGCTTTTAATGGAGACTGGTCTAAATAGAGATCAAGTTTTGCTTCTGCCAAGACTTTAGCATGTCCTTGACCCCATGAGGGCGAGTCATAATATTTCGCCCTTTCTATCAAGGCTTTCTCCTCAGGGGTCATATCCTTAAATCGAGATTCAAGCAGTAAGGCCATCTCATAACCTTCACGAGAAAGTGGACTTCCTTTATTCGTTGCGGCCATAGCAAAAACGCCCCAACGATCCTGTGGATTTTCTTTTAAATAAACACTTATGGCTTTTTGAGCGCGCGCAGACTCAAAGGACGCTTCTCCCCAAGTCAGCATATCTTCAATATATTTTCTGTCTGTCGCTCCACTGTAGTCTCCCTGACAAATGCGGCAACTTGCCTCTTTCTCTTCTTGATTATCAGAAGTGATACAACATGTTTCGCAGGTATATGGATACTCAATACCCTCACCGTGCTTAATACCTAAGTTGTGAAGTTGTTCATGAAAAAGGGTCGCCTTTAATTCCTTAACCGTTTCATTTGAGGGTGTTTTTTCTTCAGGAGTATGGGGATTAATTGAGATGTAGGGATGTTTAATACCTAATGATTTAATTTCTGACTGTGGCCCAGTTGAGGCATGTCCTGCCGTTCCTGACCAACTATAATCAGCTGTCTGGTGACAGGCAATCGTGACGGGAGTGATGGCCTGAAGTGCATTAAGTTTTTGAAGATTGAGTGCCGCTCCGTTCATTTTGTCAGGATTTTTTTTGCCCAACTCTGCAAGGCACTGCTTTCCCTTATTCATGGTCTCACTTAAATTATTAATAAAATCTGGATGGCCCCATTTCTCTTTGCACGAAGTATGAACTTTGTAACCCGGCACACTTAGTATAAATTCGTTCTCAATACCAAGCTCTAATTTAGCTACATCTTTATTCAGCTGCGACACTGTTTCGGTTAGGGTTGAAGGGCCTCCACAATCATCATCTTTTTTCTGATTTAATTGAGATAGCACACTCCAAGTACGATCAAACTTACCATCTCGCTTAGAAGACACGTTGTAGGTGATAATTAATTGATCTATGTCGGGTTTAGCATAAGACTTCTCAAGTCGATCGACTTTGCCATCGCGATTGCTATCTATTTCAACAATCTTTATCGGCTTTTGTGAGTTCTCAAAAGCAAAGTACTGAGATTTTTTATTAAGTGTCCCGCCAAATCCTTCGTCTTCTTCAGACAAAAAGATTTGACCATCACGGTAGAAATCAATGCGATCAATCTTTTTATCTAAATTAATGTCTAATTCGACTCGACGGACTCCATCCTTCTCGCTTTGGTTAAGCACAGAAGTTGCAAAAACAGGACTCATCAAAAACAATGGAAAAATAAGAAAAAGCATGCACACTCCCTCACATTATAATATAATAAGGGCGAATAGCAGCTACCCAAAGCGCTATTATTCTGGGAGGTTTCTCCCTGCTTAGAATGATCTTTCCATCGAGCAACTACTTGAAATCCTGGTGACTCCCTATGCCCTATTTAATGCTTTTCTGCCCACTTTAAGACGCATTTTTCTCCCATAAAAGATAGCGACATAAAAGCTTAGTCAGCTCCTCAGCTACTTCGTCCTTATTGAGTTTGCGTCCCTTGTCTCTCACCAAGGCCCAGCCGGCAGCACGGACCGCTTGGATACTTAGAAGAATTGCCAACTCTGGACGTTTTGAACGAATTTGAATGCCATGACGTTGGGCCTTCTCTAAAAATTTAGGGATCATAATCGAATCCACTTGCTCGAATCGCTGACTTTTAATTAAGTGTGGAGCTGCTTCTAAGATATATAA
>JBIKNE010000064.1:0-8211 GCA_044358855.1 Bacteriovoracaceae bacterium
TGCTCATGAACCGAGAGATATGTTCGTGCATCATTCCGTTAATCATCAAAAACTCTTTCTATTTTCTAGGGCCTTACCAATTGTCATGGGATCGAGGTACTCAAGACTTCCACCAATGGGCATACCGAAACCGATTCTTTCTGCCGCAATATCTGCTGGCAGAATATGCTTAATATACGCGCACGTTGCATCACCTTCGACGCTTGGATTAAGTGCCAAGATGACCGTTAGAATCCCATCTTTTTTTACCAACTCACTTATGCGCGACAGTCGTAACTGATCTGGACCAACACCTAAAAGTGGATTAAGCACTCCGCCTAACACGAGAAAGCGGCCTTTATACTGACCGCTCTTTTCAATAGCGAGCAAATCAGAAACTTGCTCCACCACACAAAGAGCCTGACTTTCAATTCGACGTGGATCCTGACAAATGGAACAGGTGAATTCTTCTGTCCACATACCGCACGCATTACATTCTTTAAGATCAGCTAGACCACCGGTCGCTTGGGCAAACTTCAAGAGCTCATCAGAGCGCCAGTTTGTCATCGCGGTAACCATACGAAGCGCCGACTTCTCTCCGACACCGGGGAGGCGACCCAACGCAGTTACTGCATTTTTTACGACTGAAGGTAATTCAAGCATTAAAACATTCCTGGAAGATTCATTCCGCCAGTGATTTTAGACATGGCACTAGTCACCATCTCTTGAGATTGCTTCATGGCCTGGTTAACTGCAGTGAAGACTAACTCTTCAAGTGTTTCAACATCATTTGGGTCAACTGCTTCTTTCGAAATTTTGATTGAGAGAAGCTCTTGTTTGCCATTAACTTTAACCTTAACGGCTCCACCGCCTGCTGATGCTTCTACTTCGCGAGTTGCGAGTTCATTTTGCAACGTCGCCATCTTGGCCTGCATTTGCTGGGCTTGCTTCATCATTTGACTAATATTCATAGTTTTGAATCCTTGAGAATGACTTTGTCGACTTTTGCATTAAAAAGACGTTCGGCCTCTTTAACAAAAGGATCGTTTAATATTTTATCGCGACGGCTTTCTACTTCTTGAACTTGGCGACTTACTTCCCGATCATTGTAAGTCGTAAAACCCTGTAACTTTGCTTCTTCGCTACTTACCGAATGCAGATTAACCTTAAGCTTTGTTTCTTCGATGCCATAAAACTTCGCAACAAGAGAACGAAACTTTGGTGACACTTCAGGGTCTTGCAAATAATCAATCGGCATTCCCTCATCGGCATGAAATCCAAACGTGAGATGTAGAACATCTTCAACGAACTTAGGCTTTTCCAAAAAGTCACTTAGTTCGAGATTGGCACGAATTGTGGGGGCGTTTTCTAATGATGCAATCAAATCACTGACCTTATCATTTAGAGTTTTTTTTTCAACGAGGGGCTTTGTTACGGCCAACATCGGTTTTGTTTGATCATGACGAATAACACTGGCATCAGGTCTTAAAATCTGACGACGACGGGCCAACTTTTGTATAACGAGATCGACGACTTTCTCTGGCGATGGGCTCTGAAGCGCCCACTGACAATCTTTAGTAAAGGTTTCATAAATCCAGAAAAGCTCTCCGTACGTAACACCTTCTAAAGCATTGCTCGGCAGTAAGCCCTGAGCATAAATTTCTTTGGGGAAATCTATGTTCTGCACGATCACGTAAAATGAATCAAGAAGCTGATCAATCAATCGTTTAAGATCAATATTTTCGTGTAAAAGATTTTGGTAGGTTTTAGACGCCTCTAACGGCTTCTCAGACAAAACATTTCCGATAAGTTCACTGAGGGCGCCTGTGCGCGCTAAGCCAAGTGACTGAAAAAAAGTTGCTTCATCTATTGTCTGTCCACCGGCAAGACTCAGTACCTGGTCGAACAATGACAACATATCACGTACAGATCCACGGCCATACTCAGCTAATTTTTTAATCAGTTGGGGATCACTGAATGTGATTCCCTCTTTGCTGGCAACATATTGCGCATGCTGTGCCAAAACTTCATTAGTAACATTTTTAAAATCAAAACGCTGACAACGAGAGATCACTGTTCCAAGGAGTTTATGAGCATCTGTTGTAGCAAAGATAAAGAGTGCGTGTGCGGGTGGTTCTTCAAGCGTCTTTAAAAGTGCATTGAAGGCTGCGTTCGAGAGCATGTGAACTTCATCGATTACATAGAGCTTGTGAGTTCCACGCGCGGGAAGATAGCGAACGTTCTCAATCAGCTCGCGAATGTTATCAACACTATTATTAGAAGCACCATCAATCTCAAGATAATCAAGTGAGTGACCATGATCGATATCTTTGCATGAAACACAAACTCCACATGGGTTCATGTCGGTGCCGCGATTTTCACAACGGATGGCCTTAGCAAACAAACGAGCAATAGATGTTTTACCTACACCGCGAGTACCGGTGAAGAGATAGGCATGAGCGAGCTTTCCAGTCCGCAAAGCATTTTGCAGCGAGCGTGTGACATGATCTTGTCCCACGACTTCTTCGAATCGTTTCGGTCGCCATTTTCGAGCGAGGACTTGATAGGACATAAGTCTCCAAAAACACGGGCCGCTTCAAGAGGCGCTAAAATAGGGGAGCGGGGCGATAGCGTCAATGCGCGCTTGCACAACAAACAGCTTTAAAATGAGTGATGTAAGGAAATTTAAGAGCGTAAAATTTATTGAGAAAAGTGGCCTGGAACCAAACACAACCTACCAAACCACTGCCGTTGCTTCGTTCCCGACCTGGCGGAGTTCATGGCGATAGGCTCATCTGGCCCAGACCGTCTGTCATCCTAGAGATGTCGCTTATGTCTGTCAAAGGATGTTGCGTCGCGCAGAGCCAGTGTGATGAACGATTATCATCACCACAAAATATAATGACGCAGATGCAAACAAGAAGTTAGCAGGAATCACCTGAATAACACCACATACAAACCAAGGAACAAACATCATGACTAACATGACAGTTGCCTTTGAAATAAATGAATTAACGACATTGAGCTGTAAAAACTGAAAAAAGAGTCCCGTTGCTGCAGCATATGCTCCAGCAAGTAAGAAGAAATCAATTCCGGGAACATTCGGCCAATTCAAGAACTGCAAGATACTCCATCGAATGACCAATGCGATAATTGAAGAGAACACGATTGATAAACCCATCAATAAATAGAAAGCACGATGATTTAGCTTAATTTTTTCAACTGACTCCGAGAGCCACCATTGAGCAAAGATAATTTGGAAGAAGAAAATGGCTCTTGTTACCAAAGTTAATGGCGAGAAGAATTCTAGTTGATCTGTTGTAGAAAAATAACGGAACCACAAGACATCTGCATTTGGTAAAAAATGTGTCCCACCGGCCAAATAGATCGCGGCTAACCACCCCTGTGAATTTTTTTGAATCGAAAAGTCCTCAAGAGGTTTTTTGGTAAATCCAAACACCAATACGGTTCCGACGAAATAAGAAATCACAATCGCCTGAAAGAAATCATTTGTTTCAGGTTTAGTAAGAACAAAAATTAATATCAACTTCAGAATTGATGTGACCAAACCTAGAGCACAAAAAGCATATTTTCTGCCTCCGCCCAGCCACTTGCCTAAAATAAATGATTGAGCAACAGAGGCAAGCACCAATGAAAAGGCGAGAAATAAACTCTGTCCACTTAGATGAAAAAGCGCCAGCATCAGTGCCGACATAACAAAACTGAAACCCGAAAAAGTGATTATTTTTTTTGCTTGAGTATTACCCAGCGCTGCCCAAAATGAAGCAAGCGAGCCAAAGAACATAAATGTACTTACGAGAGACCACTCACTCATAAAATTTGCGTATTGTGCTTGACCCAGTAATTTTGCTACAGCTGCTTGAAATAAGTAATTGAGGCCAGCGGCCATAATAGATAATACGTAAAACAGCAGCAGAGATTTCAACGGTTTTTCCCAGGTAAGCTTTGAAGCTTTTGCCAAAGCCTTAAGGTATCCCTCAAGAGCAGGATTCCTACTTTTAATGTGTGAAACATATCTCTTACTAGTGAAGGTTTTCCATTTAAGAAATAGTCTAACCTTACAGGCGCTTCAAGAATTTTCGTATGTCCCATTTTAGCTGCCAGAGCGAGAACCTCAAGATCGAAACCGTAACTACGAATTTGCAGATGAGGTAATACATCCCTAAGAACTTCTGAACGAAACATCTTTATACCGACTTGAGTATCAGTAATATTGACTTTAAATAAACTGCGCACCAAGAGTTGATATAGATAGCTTAGAAATTTTCGATAAAATGGATAATACACGGTAGACTGGGGATGTCTTTTGGATCCCACCACCATATCTGCATCATAAAGAAACATAAGTCCCAAAAAAATTTTTATTTCACGTGGATGAATTTCCATTCCACCATCAATAAACATTACATATTGGCCACTCGCATGTTCAAAGCCACGCTTTAATGCGGCACCCTTACCTTGGTTTTTTTCTAAAATTATTGGAACGATACGCGGAATATCCATCGCTAGAAGAGCATCACTTGTACCATCGAAGCTTCCATCACTCACAACGATTATTTCGTATTGACGGAAGACCTGTGAAACCTCTGAAATAAGAAGCTTCAAGTTCGATTTAATATTTTTCACATCGTTAAAGACCGGGACAACGATACTTAAAAAGACATTATCAAAAGATTGAAAAGGGAAGTGACTCATATTTTGCGCCCCACCAGTATCCGAATTGTATTTACTACCAATCCCCTAACAACACCTAGGCCAAATACCAACACCACTAATACATGCAAAGGAATTAGCTTAATAAATTCTCTAATATTCCATGTTAACCAAAAAGTTGAAAGACCGATTAATATAATCTCAGCTAGAAGCAACATTAGAAAAAGCGAAGGTAGATAAAAAAGGCCGACCACATTCAGAGCTAAAATTACTATACCTAGATAAACCGGCATTGCCAAAAATGTATGATGTGAAAATACGTGATACTCAACAAAGGTAATCCCCCTCTCCCATAATCTACTAAGGAAATCAGTTAGATTCTGACGAGGCCACCACAAAACCGAAAGTTCTTGAGTTACCCAAATATTAATCTTTTTACAAATTGTAAGGATTACTTCTCTGTCATCGCTTAATGGCACTCCAACTATTTCATTGCAAGCCTGGAGGAAATTTCCTTTTGACATAAAAAAACACCCATACCGCACGTATAGCTCTCAAAGTTTTCAGTGTTTAAGAAAAAGCCACGTTCTTGATCTTTAAAATGTCGTTGAAAGATCTTTCTATGAGAGCGATCCCAATAGAGACTATAGACACTTTCATCCGTTTTAATCTGAACAGTACCTTGAACAACTTTATAATCTTGTTTTAACTTATTTAGATGATCTGCAAAATTTTACGGCAGTTCTAAGCGAGTATCAAGAAAAAGCAAGTTTTCATTATGGGCTTTTTTCGCCCCTTCTAGGCGCGCAAGGTAGCGACCAACCCTTGAAGCAAGCCTGACTTCCCTCATTCCCAATTGTGGGTGTTGTATCGAAAAGCTAGCAATAACACTTGATGTGTCGTCGGTAGAACCATCATTAACGACAATAACTTCTTTAATTACTGTGATATTCGACAATCGTGACAAAGACACAAGAAGGCGTTCAAGATCTGACGCCATATTGTAATTTGGAATAACTAAGCTAACACCTGTACTGTTCACTAAAGAATTGACTCCCAAATTATATCTGTTGGACGTTTTTCGGGAAATGCCGTCGGTCGTTTGAATTGCTCATAATGACTAATAAAGTTTTGGATCGTCTCTTCATTAAAACATGAAAGAACACAGCAACCATTAATTCCTTCGATACTTTCGGTAACATTTCTCATAATCAAACAGGGTTTACCGAGATAGTGACACTCCTGCTGATTACTCCCACCATCAGTAACAATGAACTCACAGCCATTTAGTAGTTGGCAGAACTCCACAAATGGAAGTCGATCTTTGAGCTCTATTCCGGCTTCCTGTAATTTCATTTTCACTATGCCATCATTGTCGATTTTTTCTCGCGTTGAAGGCATCAAAACAAAGATGACATGATATTTTTCGGCGACAACAAAAATTAGATCTAGTATTTGATTCCAGCTTTTATCAGAGTGCAAATTTTCGAATCTATGAATATTAAATATTACGTAGGGACGATCTGAAAATTTGGAGTGACCAGCCAATTGTAAAGCGTCAACGACAGTGTTGCTGTTGGTCACCACAACACCTTTTGATATCCCCTCTCGCATTAGATTGTTTTGTGCATTTGTGTCTGGGCACATATGCCAATCCACCAAACGGGTTACTATCCTTCGACAGATTTCTTCTGGAAATGGACTAATAAAATTTCCCGACCTCATGCCAGCTTCCACGTGAACTAATTTCACATCCAGAATTCTACCAACAATCGCCCCAACTAAGGTTGTAAGCGTATCTCCATGAACCAAAAAAGTTTGCTGCTCACCCTTGAGTCGAGACTCACGGATTAATTTTTTAATATTATAAAGGCCAAATGTTAGCGCGCATAAAAACCATTTTAGCGCCTCACTTGAACGCTTCAAGTCTTCGGTCTTTCCTAGGATGGTTTTAATTCTCGCTTGAGGCAGATTAAAGTCAATTGCTTGTTTCCAAAAGTTTTTATTGCTCTGACCGCTCAGAATTATGTCCCAACTGAGTCCACGCTCTTCTGCGCTCTTAATTACAGGATACATCTTGATCAGTTCAGCGGCGGTACCAATGATAAACCAATATTTCATAATCCGACTGACTTCATCGCCAGGGCGAGCGCCCTTGGATCGAGATTTGTTTTACAACAATCCATTATCATTAGTTTTTTATCACTTCCGAGTTCAGACTGTGTTTGTCCACATGCACAGATCATTTTTTCAATCTTTGCTGGTACACCCATCGCTAAATGAAATGCCGGAACATCTTTTGTTACAATTGCACCTGCACCGATCATGCAGAATTCTCCAAGTTCAATCCCACAGCGGATGATGGCTCCTGCTCCGATTGATGTTCCAATTCTTAACTTGGTGGGAACAACCTTCCATTTTGTATTACCGGCCCTTGGACTTTGATCGTTAGTGAAAATAACGTGTGGACCAATAAAACACCACGGTGCGATTTCAATACCCTTGTATAAACTTACGCCGTTTTGAACGCGGGAATTTTCTCCAATCTCTACAGCTTCGTCGACATAGACATCCTTACCGAGATTTACTCCTTGGTTAAGAACGGCTCCTTGGCGAACATGGCAGAAGTGCCAAACTTTTACACCAGAACCAACAATCGCATTAGGTTCAACAACTGCAGTCGGATGTATATAAGACGAAGACATATTTCACCATTTTCCAGAGTTACCAATATGCTAGACAAAAAAAATTTATATCTCTAGCATTAAAGACAAACCACCTAATCTAAATGAGTCTATGCTTAAGCGATTTGCTCCATTAGCTATTATCTCAAGCTATTTTATTTTAGCTCTAATTTATATTCATCCAGGCGAGATTCCTTTTCTCACCTTTAGCACGGCGCAAGCCTTGAGCGATGGAACCGACCCCCAAGCCTTTCCTTATAATTTTCAGGCTTTCATCGATTTGTTGATTACTCGTCCATTTGAAGCTTTTTGGGGAGCTGTCTACTTTCCCCAGCTGGGTGGCCCTCATGGAAGTGTTCTTTGGATGTCGATGTCTGAAAGAATACAGGCAGTAGTTCTAGGACTGATACTTCCCATTGAACAGGTGGCCACTGGTTTCGCATTGCTGGGTATGACCCTAAACGGTTTTTTTATGTACTTGCTGGGAAAAGAGCTAAAAATCCCACGCCCTATTTCTTGGCTAATGGGTTTTGCTTTTGCCATCAATGCCTACACTCTTGCTCGAGCAAGGGTTCATATGGGTTTAGTGGGAATCTACCACCTACCTTTAGTTTTCTTATCTCTTTTTTGGCTTTTTCGAAATGACCGACGTGGATTAATTCTTTCATCCATGGCGTTTCTCGCAATATCGTTCTTTCCTCATTACTACGTTGTCACTATTTCACTGTTTGCACCGTTGCTCGCTATTGTTTATTTTAAACTCAAGCCGAGCCAAATTGATTACAAGGTAGCGACTAAAAGAATTGTGTTAGCCCTTATTCCAGCTACTCTTTGGTTGGGATTCTCCTTATCGTTTCCCGTGTCCCCAAATAAC
>JBIKNE010000065.1:0-8165 GCA_044358855.1 Bacteriovoracaceae bacterium
GAGAGCGCATAATTGGAGTTTTTGCTCACTTCGACAGATTGTGGGTTTGCTCTAAAGCGAACAATCGTTTCGTCGTCTTCTTGGTAATAGAGCTGAAATTTTTGACCAGAGATCAACCATAAATTTTCTTTCCACACGAAGTCTGGTTTTTGGTCTCCACTAAAATACCAATGACCATCGGCTATGTGAAAGCTGTCACGAGCTCCTTCTTTGAAAACAAACTGCCACACCCCTTTTTGTCCTTGGACTTCCGTCCATTGCGCCACAAAAGGACTAGGCCCCATGATCTTGATCATCCAGCGATTAAGAACTTTTTTTACATCACTTTGAGCTTTGTTGATCCACATATCATCGACATGTTTCAAGGGCTCAGTCCAGACGATGGGCTTAACTTCGGCTGCTTTCGCTTCTGCAGCAGCTTTTTGTTGCTTGGCTTCAGCGGCGGCTTTTTCTTTTATATTTAAATTCTGACTCTCGTGAGTTTTATTTGTGCCAATCGAAAGTGCCTTCTTCCAGAAATCCATTTTGAATTTCAGCGCTTTCGACTTCATACTTGGTTCCATCACCTCTTGGCATCCAAGTTTCATTAAAGCAGTTTCAACTTGCTTGTTATTCAAATAGTTCACGACAGAAACTTTCATGTTTCCGTCTTTTAAAAGTCTACGCTGCGTTTTCAAGAATGAGAGAACTTGCGCAAGATCTTCTTTAGTTACCACTGACGCAATAACAAGTGTTGCTGGACTTGTAGTAATCACTTTAACTACTTCTTTATTATTTCCAACGTCGTAGATATCTCCAAAATCTTTGGAGTACCTATCAATCACTTCCTCAAGAGGAGCCCAGTCCTTCTTAAAAAGATATTTTACGAGAACAATTTCGCTCATTTTTAAAGCTTTGTTAGTTGGCACGTAATCTCTCTTCGACCTTTATTAAATTCTACTTAATCGAAACCTCGAGTTGTTTTACGTATCGGTAAAACTTTCTTTGAAGTATCCTGAAGAAAACTTAAATTGCGCATTTATTATGGATGAGATCGAAAATCCCGACGAAGATAATCAAGAAATCCTTCAAAACCTGGATGAGTCCGGGCAAACTGAGGAATTAGTTGAAATGTTCGAGGAGTTGCCAACTCCCGATGTTGTTGAATTTCTTGAAGAAAAACCTATTGAAGAGATTATGACTTACCTGACTGAACTCGAAGCCGAGGATCAGGGACGAATTTTCTCAGACTTTAGTCCTGATCTTCAAATCAAGTTAAATCGAACCCTCGATCGCAAAGTCATGGCTAACATTTTCCTCCATATGTACTCAGACATTCGAGCTGATCTTTATCAGCAAATGACTAAAGATGAGCAAATTGCACTCATACCGTATCTTGATAAGAAAGTAAGAGAAGACGTCATCTTGCTCTCTGCCTACCCGCCCGAAACGGCGGGGGGGATCATGAACACTGATTTTGCAACAGTATTTGAGGGCATGAGTGTTGCCCAAGCTATGGCAAAGATTCGCCACGATGCTCCTTCAAAAGATATGGTTATCTATATCTATGTTGTTGATGATGCCATGGTGATGAAGGGGTTTGTCACTCTCAAGAATCTTGTACTCGCAGATCCCAATGCTAAAGTCGCTGAACTTCTCAATGAGTTTTTCGTTTCAGCAGAAGTTAACGAAGACCGTGAATCGGTTGCACAAAAAATTGAAAAATACGATCTTGCTGCGATCCCTGTTCTTAATTCGTTACAGCAGCTTGTAGGTATTGTCGGGCACGATGACGCTATCCAAGTTCTTCGCGCTGAGCAGACAGAGGATTTTGAACGTCTCGCCGGTGTGATGCCTTCATATGAAGGCGAAGATTACATGCAAACCTCTACCCTGAGACATTTCAGAAAACGAGTGGTGTGGCTGGTAGGTCTTGCAGCTATGGGTATTTTGTCAGGCATGATTATTAACGAGTACCAAAATGTTCTTGAGCAATTCATTATTCTTGCGATGTATATGCCTATGATGGCCGCTACCGGTGGTAACACTGGAACTCAGGCCGCAACAGTTATTATTCGCGCCCTCTCACTTGGCCATGTGAGTGACTCGGATTGGCTAAAAATTGTTTTTAAAGAGATTAGAATTTCGGCGATGTTATCAATCTGTGTCGCACTTCTTACTTACCTTAAAATCGTTTTCTTAAGCTTCCATGGCCTACTTCCAGATGGATTTACCATGTCGTTTGTCGGCTTAACCATCTCTTTTGCTATCGCCATTCAAGTCATTTCAAGTGCCGTCATAGGAGCTGGACTTCCCCTAATTGTAAGAAGATTGGACGGTGATCCTGCGGTCGTAGCAAGTCCGGCCATTAGCACCATCGTCGATATCACCGGACTGCTTGTTTATTTCTCTGTAGCTTCATCTATGCTTGGCATCACTTGATGCCGAGATCGGTTTAAGGTATCTTTGCGACATGAAAACAGTTGTTTTATGCGGTGGTTCAGGCACGCGCCTTTGGCCACTTTCTCGCACTCTCTACCCCAAACAATTCTACCCACTATTCGAGGGCCATTCGTTATTTCAACGAACTATTGAAAGAAATGCTCCTCATACTGACGAATTTTTAATTATTGTGAATCAAGAACAATTTTTTATGGCGGAAGATCAATATCGCGCCTTGAAGCTCGCCCAACCTGCACGCTTCATTTTAGAACCAGAAGGTCGCAATACAGCTCCGGCGATTGCTCTCGCCGCACTTGCCGCAAACGCTCAAGACGAACTGCTCGTTGTTCCCTCTGATCATCTTATTCAAAACACAAAAGCTTACCAAGACTACGTAAAATCGGCGAAGGCCTATGCCAAATCCGGTGCCCTGGTTACTTTTGGCATCAAACCTACTCACGCAGAAACCGGCTTTGGTTATATTGAAGCTCAGGGCGATACCGTTGCAAGTTTCCGTGAAAAGCCTGATGCCTCCACTGCTGAAAGCTATCTTAAAAGTGGAAAGCACTTCTGGAATTCAGGCATGTTCTGCTTTCAAGCTCAAACCTATCTAAGCGCACTTGAGAAATATGCAAATGAACTTTTTGTTGCTTCTGTTGCCGCCTGGAAAGGAACACCTCAGACTGCTCCCTTTCGCATTCCACTCGATTTGATGAAGGCCATTCCATCGGATTCAATCGATTATGCGGTGATGGAAAAAGCCAGCGGAATCAAAGTCGTACCAAGTGATATGGGTTGGAGTGATTTAGGATCATTTGATGCTCTCTATGAATCGCTTCCTCTCGATGCTGATAAAAACGCTATCGACCCACAGACCATGCATTTCAACTCTCACCGCAACCTTGTTGTTTCGGGAAAAAGACTTGTCGCCACTGTCGACGTAGATGATTTAGTCATTGTGGATACACCGGATGCACTCTTAGTAACGAAGCGTGGCTCATCTCAAAAAGTTAAAGATGTTGTGGCTGCTCTTAAGCAAAAGAAAAGCGAACTTACCCATCTTCACACAACTGCCCACCGCCCTTGGGGTTCGTACACCATTCTAGAAGATGCTGCGAACTTCAAAGTGAAACGTATTGTCGTTAAGCCTGGCGCCCGCCTCTCGTTACAAAAGCACGCTCATCGAAGTGAGCACTGGATTGTGGTTAACGGAAAAGCTTACGTTACAGTCGGAGAAAAAACCTTCCCACTCGAACGTAACGAATCAACCTACATTCCTATTGGTGAAGTTCATCGCCTTGAGAACCGCGAAAAAGAAGACCTCATTTTGATTGAAGCCCAGGTTGGAACTTATCTTGGTGAAGATGACATTGTGCGTCTCGTCGATGATTATAAAAGAGTTTAACCCAAGCCTTTGATTTCCCATTTGGTTAAAAGCTCTTCATGAGAGGGCCCCTCGACAACAAACCCTGGCCTCGGTTAAGTTGAAAAAAACCACTTATCTGAAGAGATTTATGTTTAAGTCACTCTTGATCTTGATTGTATTTTGTTACGTCCTCTCTTCTGTTGCACAATTTTAAGTGATGGATGCGGTCACCACGTTAAAAAAACATCTCCGCGACTTTCGATCTCTTCTCTCTCTTCCTGAAACAAAAATTTACTCACCTAAACGCATTCTTCCAAAGAATTATATCCTGATTGTTTCACCCCATCCTGATGATGAAATTTTGATGGGCGCCCTGGCACTCAGACTACAAAATGAAAATAAGCTTAAAGTGATTAATGTCGCCGTCACACTTGGCAGCTCAAAAGACAGACAAAAATCACGTGATCTCGAATTAAAACAGGCGACTGGTTTTCTTAAATGGCAAAACGTTTCTCTGCCTAATGACTGGCCTAAAAAGAAAGTTAAACTTCAGCAGTTGATTAAAAAATATCAACCCAGTCTCATTATTGCTCCCCACTCTCACGATCGTCATCCAACGCACGAGCGAACATCTCAACTGCTTAAATCTGTTTTGCCTCATTATACAGGTTCTGTAGCCTGGGCCGAATATTGGTCACCACAAGCAGAGCCAAATCTTCTGGTCGAAATTGATGACAAGACCCATCTTAAACAAGTGAAGTGTCTTCAGTTTCATAAGGGAGAGATCGAAAGAAACCCATATCATTTACGACTTCTCGGATGGCAAATGGATTGCGTGAGACGAGGCAGTGAATGGCTTAATCATAAAGGGGCTTCAGCTGTACCGATGTTAGCCGGACAATTATATCGCTTAGAGAAATTCATTAATGGAAAATTGGCCGTACAGAACAATCCCCATTTTGCCTACACTCACTCTGATTTAACTGACTGGCTTTTTGAGTAAGCTAGCCGCTTCTTTATCAACAAAAATCTTCAGACCCTTATGATCTCTTAATAAACTTGCTGGAACATCCGTGGTACGAGGTCCTTCCAAAACTTCTTTTAAAATTTTCGCTTTAGATAGGCCAGTGACTATAAGCCAAAGTTCTTGCGCTTCATTCAGAGTCCCCAAACCTAGAGTGAGTGCTTCTTTGGGAACATCTTCGATAGAATTAAAAAAAGACTGATTCGAAATTCTCGTTTTTTCAGCGATCTCCACTATGCGTGTTCTACTGTCGATGGTTGAGCCTGGTTCATTCAACCCTACATGCCCGTTAAGTCCAAGACCAAGCAACTGAACACGCAGTCCACCTAAAGACATCAATTGGTTTTCGTAAGCTTGAGCTGCCTTATTAACTGGCATCTCCTCAAGTTTTGGAAGATGAATCTTATTTTTGGGCAATCCCAGCGGGGCAAATACTCGCGTTTGCAAATAATAGCGATAAGAGCGTGAATCACTGGCCACAAGCCCAACATATTCATCAAGCATAAAGGCCTGAGCTTTGATTTCAAACGGTGCCAGCTCTTGAAGGGCGAGGTAGATCGGATCCATGGTACGCCCGGTTGCAAAGCCAATCAGGCCATCCTCCTGCAACTTTGCCGAAAGTCTCCGGGCGACCTCTTGAACCAGATCATTAGCATGGGAAAAATGGATAACTTGCAAGCAGTTGCCCCCTGTAAAAAATTCGGATTCCGAATTCGGAATTTGATTTCCGAATAATTAGCCCTTATCTATGGGGCATGAAACCCACTCTTCGAATTCTTATAGTAGAGGATGATAAGTACTTTCTACTGCAACTTAAAGAGATTCTCGCTCCATTTGGTGTGATTGAAGCTGCTATGGCCTGGCCAGAAGCTCAGCCTCTCCTAAAAGACAATGTGTACGACTTAATAGTGACCGACCTCCACTTACCTGATGGTCCACAGGGTCTCCTCGTACTAGAAATGGCACGTAAGCAGAACGCCATGAGACTGATGTTAACCAGTAGTTCTGATGAGGAATTGATCTCGAAGGCCTATCAGCTAGGCGCCCAACACGTTCTTACAAAATCTCAAGTTGCTCAGAATCTACCAGCTTTCATTCGTAGCTTACTGGCACAAAAAGACCTGCAACGCCTGAATCAATTTTTTAATGACCGCTTCCCGACCAAGAACTCTATTCTCCAACAAGAAATCACACGACTGCTGACCTCCCCGTGGCAGGGACGCAGCCTCATAATTACCGGTCCAACTGGCACAGGAAAGAGCGTACTTGGTAAACTCTTGGCGGAAAATTTGATGGGCACCGACGCTCCTTTCATTCACCTCAACTGCAGTGAAATTCCAGACAACCTGCTTGAAAGCGAACTCTTTGGGCACGAGAAAGGTGCTTTCACTGGCGCAGACTCAAAGAAGATAGGTAAATTGAAGGCAGCAGACGGAGGCGTACTTTTTTTAGACGAAGTCGGGACAATGTCGCCTTCCATGCAACAAAAACTGCTAAAAGCTATTGAAGAGCGCACCTTCTACCCTGTTGGAAGTACTAAGGCAGAGAAGAGCTCATTCACACTCATAACTGCTACCTGTGAAGACCTTCAGCTTAAAATCCAGCAAGGCGTTTTCAGAGAAGATTTGTACTTCCGTCTCTCTGGATTGCAACTCACACTTCCATCTCTTCGTGAGCGTAGTGAGGATATTGAGAACCTCATTCGATTCTTCCAACAACAATCTCCGCGAAGATATGTTCTGACTCCAGAGGCGATGTCGCTACTGAAGATGCATTCCTGGCCCGGCAATCTTCGTGAACTCCGACAAACGCTTTTAAGTCTTGCTGACATCGGAGCGGGCGTTGTTACTGATCAGAACATAAAAGGCATTTTATCTGTAAATCCAGTCGCTAGCGAAAATACTGGTCTGATTAATACTGAAATACGCGCTTATATTAAATCTCATGGTCTGCGGGCTTATTTTCAGCAGGTAGAAAAAGAGATCGCTCAAGAGGCCCTCCTGCGACATGGCGGGCGTATTACTTCATGTATTAAAGAACTTAAAATCTCTAGTTCAGCTTTCTACCGAATTTTACAAGAAAACCAGCTCAACCAATAGTTGGCACGGCCTTTGCTCTAGGGACATCACCAACAAGGAGATGTCCCCATGTCACTTCAAACAAAGATACTTAATGATTTTCGCCAACGCTTTCCAAAAGAGACTCTAAGAGAGATCGCCGCCCTCACTGACATTCAGCTCACAAGAGTATTCCGTTTAATGAATGGAGCTCCTATGAAGCTAGAAGAATATGAGGCTTTCACGATTGCACTTCAGAAACACACCCCACAACAAGCCTCACAACACTATCTTGATCGCTTAGTCGCTGAAGTAAAAAGTCGCTTTTCTATTGAAGAACAAAAGAAAGTGGCGCACGCAATTGAACTCAAACTTCAATGGCACTCGATCGTGATTGGAGACACAACCGAAAATATCTTCAACCTACATAGCGCCTAGGAGCCTTTATGCAAGTTTTAACGACCGTTGAGAGACTCGTTCTTGAATCAATTAGCACTGGAACCAAAGACATCACAGCTTTGATGCGTGATACCCAACTAGAACTTCGCTTTCTAGCGAATATCCTTCATGCCCTTACGTTACGTAGCTATATCACCGTCACATCTGAGGGCTATAGCGTGAATCGCCATTTACCTTTGGGTGAAATGCAGAAGCTTAACGATCAAAAACTTCAACGATATGAAGCTCTCGAATTGATTGAAGGTCTCTCAACCGGCCGTACACAAAACTTAGGCTTGAGAAAAGCATGGGTCAGCGAAAAAGATCGCACAATCCTCAAGGCGCTTATTAAGAACCTTGAGCAATTTATGCAAACACTCCCCCCTCCACCCAAAGATGCATCTTTGCATGACTACACGGTCGTTGTTTGGGGAGAGGATAAATATGGAGACGTTGTTAAAAGATTAATTGGAGGTGTCGCTTGAAATTTTTATTGTTAATAGTTCTCATCGTATCGTGTGGAAAGAAATCTACCCAAGAAGAATATTACCAGGCTGACCAGACGACTTTATCTCAAGATGCGGATGCAGATGGTATTCAGGATTGGGATGAAATTCATGCTGGCAAAGATCCTTTTGTGTCCAATGTACAGGAAACCTTTCCCGAAATAAGTAAAGAAGTAACTCTTGTTCAAAACGATGGATTAGAAGTTGTTATTCAACCACAAGTAAAACGAGTATTAAGAGAATTGCTACTTAAAAAATCACTTGAAACTAACAAAGCTTTGCCGTTACCAGAAGTCTCACAACTGGAGCTTCGGTTTCAAAATCGACCTGCCTATTGGCGAACAAAACTAGCA
>JBIKNE010000066.1:0-8125 GCA_044358855.1 Bacteriovoracaceae bacterium
AGAAAAGTTCCATGCCGACTTTCATGCCACAGCCAGAGCCCTTTAAGGCACTTGCAAGTCTCTCAATCTGAGACCAATCTGTTTGATCGAGAGCAACGAGAACTTTTTCTTTCATACTCACATCGGGTTAAGGTTAAACGATTGTCTCTCAAGTGTTCGAATCATAGCTTCGACCGTATCAAGCGAAGTCATACAACAAATTCCACGTTCAGCTGCCACTCGGCGCATTTTAAATCCGTCGGACTCAACATTCCTGCCTCGTGAAATTGTGTTGATAACGAGGTCACATTGATTGGCCTTAATGATCGCTAAAATGTCGTTAGGGGCTTCGCCAATGCGCGGGACAGTCCTCACGGGGATATTTTTTTGTTCAATTAATTTAGCCGTTCCTTCAGTGGCAAGGAAGTTAAAGCCCAAAGCATGGAGACGAACAATAAGTTCAAGGCCTTCTTCTTTGTCTTTGTCGGCGACTGTTACCAGCACTGTACCCGAGTTAGGAATATTAATTCCAGCGGCGATGAATGCTTTATGAAGAGCGCGTTCGTATATAGTATCTCGTCCCATCACTTCGCCAGTAGATTTCATCTCTGGTCCCAAAGCAGTATCAACCTCTACTAGCTTGGCAAAAGAGAAGACCGGAGCTTTCACTGCGATATCATCTGACTCTTCTCGATGGCCATGAACGTAGCCTTGTTCAAGGATACTGTTTCCAAGAATAGCTCGAGTGGCAACTTTCGCCATGGGAACGCCTGTCACCTTACTTAAAAAAGGCACCGTTCTAGATGAGCGTGGATTTACTTCTAAGACGTAAACTTCACCTTTGTGAATGACGAATTGGATGTTAATCAGGCCTTTGATTTGAAGAGCGAGTGCGATAGAAGTAGTGAGCTGTACTAATTTTTTTTGAGTAGCGACATCCACGTTTTGTGGTGGATAAACCGCAAATGAATCGCCCGAGTGAACTCCGGCTTTTTCAATATGCTCCATGATGCCCGGGATATAAACGGTTTTTCCGTCACATATGGCATCAACTTCCATTTCTCTTCCCAGCATATAACGATCAATAAGAACCGGATGCTGAGGAGTTACCTTCACTGCGTGGGTGAAATAATCTTTGAGCTCATCGGCACCGTAGACAATCTCCATGGCGCGTCCACCAATCACGTAAGAGGGACGAACAACAACGGGGTAGCCTAAGATATTGGTTTTTTCCAGCGCCTCATCAAGCGAAGTCACCGTATGGCCAAGAGGCTGAGCAATGCTGAGTTCTTTTAAAAGAGCTTCAAAACGTCGACGATCTTCAGCACGGTCAATTCCATCTAGCGATGTTCCTAAGATTTTTACACCTGCTGCGTGGAGAGGTTCAGCCAAATTAATTGCCGTCTGACCACCGAACTGAACAATCACACCAATAGGTTTTTCTTTTTTAATAATATGAAGCACATCTTCCGGAGTCAGTGGTTCAAAGTAAAGTCGGTCTGAGATATTAAAGTCAGTTGAAACCGTTTCAGGATTGTTGTTAATAACCACGGCCTCGTAACCCATGTCGCGAATTGCTTGAATGGCGTGAACGGTGGCGTAGTCAAACTCGATACCTTGACCGATTCGAATGGGGCCAGAGCCCAGCACCACCACTTTTTCTTTTGTGGTTGGAAGCACTTCATCTTCAGTTTCCCAAGTTGAGTAGTAGTAAGGTGTCGCACTTTCAAATTCCGCAGCACAAGTATCAACCATTTTATAGACTGGAAAAAATTGATGCTTCTCTCGCATCGCCAGAATATTTTTTTCTTCCATCCCAGAAAATTGAGCAATTGCTGAATCCGCAAAGCCCATTCGTTTTGCTTTATAAAGAAGTTCTGGGGTTAAACCTTTGCCTTGTGACTTGAGATCTGCTTCCATCATGACAATTCGTCGGAGGGTATGCAGGAAGAGCGGGTCAATTTTAGTGCGATCCTGGATCAATTCGAGTGGAACACCTTCACGAATGGCTTCAGTGACAATAAAGATACGTTCATCGTCCGGTTTCTCCATCCGATTGAGGAGTTCTTCTCGACTGACATTTTTTAAATGTGAAAGTTGAATATGGTGTACGCCGATCTCGAGACTGCGCACACTCTTTAAAAGCGCCTCTTCTTGAGTGCGGCCGATTCCCATGACTTCACCAGTCGCTTTCATTTGGGTACCAAGTCGGCGATCGGCTTTGATAAATTTATCAAACGGCCAGCGAGGAATCTTGCATACCACGTAATCTAATGCTGGCTCGAAACAAGCGTATGTCTTTTTTGTGACCGGATTAATGATTTCATCAAGGCCGAGACCAATTGCAATCTTGGCGGCAATCTTAGCGATCGGATATCCGGTGGCTTTTGAGGCAAGAGCAGAAGAGCGTGACACACGAGGGTTAACTTCAATCACATAATAATTAAATGAGTCGGGGTGAAGCGCATACTGAACGTTACAGCCACCCTTGATGTCGAGCGCGCGAATAATTTTAAGCGCACTGGTACGAAGCATTTGATATTCTTTATCGGAGAGTGACTGGCTAGGTGCAAAGACTATGGAGTCTCCGGTGTGAACTCCGACGGGATCAAAGTTCTCCATGTTACAGACGATGATGCAGTTATCTTTTCCATCACGAATCACTTCGTATTCAACTTCTTTGTAGCCAGCTATCGAGCGCTCAATTAGGCACTGGGTAATTGGAGATGCGTTAAGTCCTGCGTTGGCGACGATGTTCAGTTCCTCAACGTCTTTAGCAATTCCTCCTCCCGTTCCACCCAAAGTGAATGCAGGGCGTACGATAACCGGAAAACCGATTCGGCGAGCAAAGGCCTGCGCTTCTTCAACTGTATGAACAATCGCGCTGTCAGGAACTGGCTCACCAATTTTTTGCATGAGATCTTTAAAAAGTTTTCTATCTTCGGCCTGTTGGATGGTGTCGACCTTACAACCTAAGAGCTCGACCCCTAACTTATCGAGAACACCCTTTTCTTTTAGTTTCACTGCAAGATTGAGGGCTGTTTGTCCTCCCAGAGTTGCGAGAAGTCCGTCGGGACGTTCCTTGTAAAGAATGCGAGTAATAAACTCTTCAGTCAGTGGTTCGATGTAAACGGTGTCGGCCGTTTCACGATCGGTCATAATCGTGGCGGGATTTGAGTTGATGAGTACAACTTCAATGCCTTCTTCTCTTAAAGAGTGAACTGCTTGAGTTCCAGAATAGTCAAACTCCGCCGCTTGGCCAATGACAATGGGGCCAGAGCCGATCACCAGAACTTTTTTAATATGGCTATTGCGTGGCATGTAATCTCCCTTACTTCATACTCTGTAAAAATGCGTCAAATAACCACTGAGTGTCTTCTGGTCCGGGATATGCTTCCGGATGATATTGAACTGAGAAGGCAGGTAATGTTTGATGGGCAAGTCCCTCAACAGTACCGTCATTCAAATTAACTTGAGTTAGCTCGAGAGGAGATTTTTTGACTGACTCCAAAGTGACTGCATAACCATGGTTTTGTGAACTCATGTAGGTGCGGCCGCTTTTAAGATCTTTAACGGGATGATTGCCACCTCGGTGACCAAACTTTAATTTTTCAGTGTCTGCTCCATTTGCTAGCGCAAAAAGTTGATGCCCCATACAGATCGCCATCAAAGGCACAGTCTCTTGTAGCTTTCGGATCACTGGCAGTGTCGAGGGAACATCCTTAGGGTCACCAGGACCGTTTGAAAGCATCACACCATCAGGTTTGAATTTTAGAATAGAATCAACGCTTGAATCCCAAGGTACGACTACGACATCACAACCACGTCGCAAAAGTGAGCGAAGAATATTTTTCTTATATCCAAAATCCATCAGCACAACACGTTTCCCTTCACCTGGAAAATGAATCGAGTGACGAGTTGAGACTCGGGCAATTTGATCATGAGGAAGTGAGGCTTTTAATTCTTTGAGAGCTTCTTCTTTTGTTATATGAGGAGCTGCGAAGAGTGCTTTTTGTGAACCTTGGCTTCTGATTTTTTTGGTTAAGAGTCGAGTGTCCAATCCATGTATGCCAGGAACTCCGAATTCTTTGAGCAACTGAGGGAGTGAGTACTCCGAGCGCCAGTTGGAGGGAACCTCAGTAGCTTCTCTTACTACCATTCCCTTCAGGGCAGGAATCATGCTCTCAAAATCATCTTTGTTCACACCATATTGACCGATAAGTGGAAATGTCATGACAACGATTTGATCACAATAAGAGGGGTCCGAGAGAATTTCTTGGTAGCCAGTCATACTGGTATTAAAAACCAGCTCACCTAAGGGAGATGTCGTTTTGACATCGACTCCAAAAGATTCACCTGCAAAACATTCACCATTTTCAAGCCAGAGATTTAGTTTTTTCATGCGTGTGATCCTTTAATAACCCATTCTAAAATACTCATACGTACCAAAACGCCATTTTGCATTTGTTTAAAGATTCGAGATTGTGGCGCCTCAACGAGGGCATCAGCAATTTCAACGCCGCGGTTGACTGGTGCAGGATGCATGATGATCGCACTTGGTTTCATTGTCTTTGAGCGTTCAATAGTTAGGCCCCATTCGCGATGAAAATCTTCGGGGCTTAGTTCGAAGCCAATATGTCGTTCAAATTGATTTCGTAAGCACATAACAGCGTCGGCTTCTTTAAGAGTGCGTGCTAAATCCGCCTGCTGGCAATTCGCTGGAATTTGAGAAGGCATAAAATCATCGGGCCCACAAAGACTGATCTTCATTCCCAGTTTTTGCGCCACTAACATCAGTGAGCCTGCGACGCGACTATGTTTTACATCACCCAAAATCGCCACATGCAAACCGGTGAGACGACCAAATTCCTGACGGAGAGTGAATAGATCTAGCAGACCTTGGCTTGGGTGTTCGTGTTTACCTGCTCCTGCATTCAGCATAGGAGTGGAAATTTTGGGTGCCAGCGTCTCAAAAACGCGATCGTCAGTATGGCGAATAATTAAGGCGTCTGAGCCAATCGCTTCAAGCGTCTTAAGGGTGTCGTAAAGAGTTTCTCCCTTCTTAACACTTGAGTTATCCACATCAAAGTTAACGACTTGTGCGCCTAAGCGCTTGGCTGCCATTTCAAATGAACTTTTAGTGCGAGTGCTAGGTTCGAAGAACGCGCTGGTAATAATCTTATGTATTAGGATCTGGGAAACTTGAGATGGGGGAGATTGAAGAAAATACTGCGCCCTATTGAGAAGCGCCTCGATTGTAGATACGGGAAGATCAGCCAGCGCAGTAAAATGCTTGCTCACAAGGCTCCTTGAGTATCGTTGTTTGGAAATAGTGAAGAGTTAATCGAGGAGTGACAGAACGGGAGACGGGAGAGACAATCATGCTCGCGTGGGAAGATAGGATGTTGAGGCATCCTGGATTCATAAGTCCCTCTCTTAGTTTTAGAATTTTTCCCATATTCGCCCCATGGTTGGCAAGGGCCGAAATCATAATCGAGGAAAAGAGTTATGGCCGATTGGAATTTGGTGTCAAAATTCAAACCTGCCGGGGATCAACCCCACGCCATCAAGGGCATTCTAGCGGGTTTTGAAGAAGGGAAAGAGCGTCAAACACTCTTAGGCGTTACCGGATCCGGTAAAACCTTCACAATGGCCAACATCATCAAAAGTCTGGGAAAAAAAACGCTTATTTTGGCTCCCAATAAAACTCTCGCTGCTCAGCTTTTTGCCGAGTTTAAAGAGTTCTTTCCGGACAACGCTGTTGAGTATTTTGTTTCATA
This sequence comes from Bacteriovoracaceae bacterium, assembly GCA_044358855.1. Taxonomy (GTDB): domain Bacteria; phylum Bdellovibrionota; class Bacteriovoracia; order Bacteriovoracales; family Bacteriovoracaceae; genus UBA6144. The sequence continues at coordinate 5,760 of JBIKNE010000066.1, forward strand.
TTATGACTACTACCAACCCGAAGCCTATGTACCTGGAACCGATACTTTTATCGAAAAAGATTCCGCCGTTAACGAAGAAATTGATAAACTTCGCCACGCTGCTACCCGCTCTTTATTAGAAAGAGAGGATGTCATTGTGGTCGCCTCCGTATCCTGTATTTACGGCATTGGTTCACCGGATGAATACGGAGCTCAAAAACTGACATTATTTACGGGTGACAAGTGGGAGCGAGATGATTTTCTACGTGCCTTGGTGGCGATTCAGTACCAGCGCAATGATATCGATTTCAAGCGTGGTACTTTCCGCGTGCGCGGGGATGTCGTAGAAGTTTTTCCTGCTCACGAAGACTCTCAAGTCGTTCGTGTTGAGTTCTTTGATGACGTGATTGATACCCTCTCTTTAGTCGATCCTTTACGGGGACGAGTTCTACAAACCATTCCTCGCACGGTGATATATCCATCGAGTCACTATGTGGTCGGTGAGGCCCGTCTAAAAGATGCTTTGGGGACAATCAAACTTGAACTGAGAGAGCGTCTTCAGGAATTAGAGAAAGAGAATAAGTTGGTTGAAGCCCAGCGCCTTCAACAAAGAACTTTACTAGATCTCGAGATGCTCGAAGAGATGGGTTTTTGTTCTGGTATTGAGAACTATTCTCGTCACTTTACAGGTTCAAATCCAGGCGATCCGCCACCAACGCTAGTTGATTATTTTAAAAAAGACTTTCTCCTTATCGTCGATGAGTCCCATATTACGGTTTCTCAAGTGGGTGGGATGTATCGTGGCGACAGAAGCCGGAAGCAAACATTAGTGGATTACGGCTTTAGGCTTCCAAGCGCTTTGGATAACCGCCCTTTGCAGTTTGAAGAATTTGATAAACGTTTAGATAAAGTACTTTATGTCTCTGCCACTCCTGCAAAATATGAATTAGAAATATGTCAGGGTGAGTATGTAGAGCAAATTATTCGTCCGACTGGTTTGCTAGATCCAATAATTGAAATGCGTGATGCCAAAAATCAAGTGGACGACTTTTTGGTTGAGACAAGAGCCGCTATAAAAAATGGCTTCCGAGTGCTGATAACAACTTTGACCAAAAAACTAGCAGAAGAGTTAACTGCTTTTTATCGTGGTGCTGGTTTGAGAATTCGTTATTTGCATTCTGATATTGATACTTTGGAAAGAATGGAGATTTTGCGGGATCTTAGATTAGGTGAATTTGATGTTTTAGTAGGAATCAATTTATTGCGAGAAGGCCTTGATTTACCCGAAGTGGCACTTGTAGGAATTTTGGATGCAGATAAAGAAGGTTTTTTACGCTCTACTCGCTCACTCATACAAACAATCGGCCGTGCTGCTCGTAACTCTGAGGGGCGAGTAATTCTGTATGGTTTTAAGGAGACTCCTAGTATCCGTGAGGCGATGAAAATCACTGCGGAACGTAGAAAGAAGCAAGAAGAGTGGAATAGCGCTCATGGGATTACTCCTCTGACAGTTAAAAAAGCAGTCAGTGGAGGTGTCATTGATATTCTTCGATCGGCAAAGAAATCTGACAAGAAAAATCAGGATACATTAGGCAAGAGCGACCAGGATCTTACGCCAGAGGCCATTGATGATAAAATCAAACAGTTAAAGCAAGAAATGAAAACGGCTGCCTCTCAATTACAGTTTGAAGAAGCCGCACGCATTCGAGATGAAGTGAAAAAGCTTACGGAGTGGAGACTATTGTTGTGAAGTGTATTTTTCTTTTATTGAGTTTCTTGATGCTCAAAGCTGAAGCTGTTGAAGCATTTAAAATCCAATTGCATGATCGTAAAATGATTGTTGAGTCACCAGCAAAAGCGGGTAGCATGTATGCTGTTGAAATTCAAAATCTATCAATGAATGATGTGATTGGAAAATTCCATGCAGCTGGTAACGATTTAAAGTTTGTCAGCGTGAAGTCCAGCGAAACTAAATCAGTAGAATTCAAAACAAATGGAAAAAATGTCGTCCATTTTCAACCTCTTGCTCCTGCTTTTCAAGAAGTAGAACTTATAGCAGGTAAAAAGACTTATGAAATCCCGCCGCAGCCATGATTGGAAAAAGCTTGTTCTGGTAATCTCTGACCTGCATCTTGGTGCAGGTAAGCAGTTGCGCGGTCGCAGAAATCTGCTTGAAGATTTTCACTTTGATACTGAGCTAATCGATTTTCTAAATTATCACTCTTCAGGTGAATACGAAAATAAGTCAGTCGAATTGGTCATTAATGGAGACTTCCTGGATTTCTTGGCAGTCCCTTATGTAGAGTTTTTTGATGATGAATTTTGGAGTGAAGAGGCTTGTCTTGAAAAACTCCGCATTATTCTTCGGGCACATCGTCCAGTCATGC
>JBIKNE010000067.1:0-8096 GCA_044358855.1 Bacteriovoracaceae bacterium
GGTGGAAAAAATAATACTTTAAATAGGTCTAGCTACTTTTTTATTTTATAAAATTTATTCCAAAAATTTGCAGAAAAATCATAGTACTTGGCAACTTTTTCTGGGTCGGCGAACATCAATGCTAGCTTTTCTTTAAATTGGATCTCACGCGCACGCATTTCTTCAATTTTAGATTCAGGACTAGCGGGATCGATCATCGATTTAAGTTTAGATAAATCTTTCAAAAAGTTCATTTCAAGTGAGACGAACTTAATGATGGTTGTATCTTTAACATCAAGACTGTTAATAAAATAATCGTTTAACTCAAGAATCCATTTGTCTTGAAAAGCTTGGCTGGATCTTTTTATTAAAAAATCAGTTGTGTAGAGTACATTATCAGTATAGCTGGCCTTATGGTCATTTGTTGTTGGAGGACTGTAATCAAACCTCTTCTTTGCAACTTGAATTTGATCCCTGGCAAACTTATCGGCCATTTCCGTTGATTTCTCCGTAAATGCAGAGTGCAAGAGATCACGTGGATAAGTATAGATTGAAGGAAATATTAAAAGGATAATACTTAAAACAACAATGCCCCCACCCGAGAAGGCTAATTTGCGCCAGAACAATCTCTCTTTCTCTTTTGTATTAACACTCGTTTTAATTATATCTTGCAATTTCTCAGAATAAGCGACAGGACGATCAAGCATTATATCCATTACAATATCTTTCAACTCAATTCCAAAAGCATCAATAATTGAATCATCTACAACTTTATTTCGTAATTTAAGTACACTCGAATGAACTACCGTATAAACGTTTTCAGAAACGGTAGCTGCCCGCTTATTTCTTGAATCCTGCCATTCTTGTTCGGACTTGTGTCGAATCTCTTTTATATTATTCATCTCGACGAGTTTATATTGGGCAATCAAGGATTCTTGATCTGTTTTAAGTTTATTATATTCCAATTCAAGTGAAGCTTTTCTGGCAGATGCGTCTTCATTTAACAGTTTTATAGAATTAGCCAGACTATTCTTATGAGTATTTCTTAAGATCTCATTTTCTTGGATCAGGTTAGATTTAAATAATTCAGCCTCTGATTTTAGCTTAAAAAGCAACTCATCATGCTTTGACTGAATTTCCAAACTGGTTAATCTCGCAGTCTCATTAAGAACTTCGATTTTATTCTCAATCGCCAAACGTTGCTTCTCAGTTTCAGTAAAAGCCTTGAGAGATTCTTCCTTTCTTGAAAAAACTTCGGACTTCAATTGAGCAAGCATTTTATCCGATTCTAATTTCGCCTGATTTTTTATAAAAGTAGCTTGCTTTTTCGCATCTTCTACAAGAATCGATGACTCCACTTTACCTCTGTCAATTTCTTGTTGAGCTAAATTTTGATTATCAGATATTAAGTCACTCATTTTTTCGAGCTGGATGCTAAGTTCTTTCTTTTTATGTGATAAGCGTTCAAGCTCATCTTCTCCGGCCTTCAAAGCAACCACGACTGACTGCTTCGTTTGACTTAATATACGACTCGACTCAATCGTTGCATCTGCTATCATGTTTTTCGAGTCATGAATGGCTTTTTCATAAAGAACTTTGATCTCAACATCACGCTGACTTAGCTCATCTCTTAAATGCTTGAGCTCGGTGTTTCTTTTTTCTATATCAAGTATTGTATTTTTATTTTCAAGCCTCGTTGACTCAAGATTCTGTTGAGCTGATTTGATCTCGTGAAAGACAAGATCAAGCTCATGTTTTTTTTGTCGATGTTCAAGACGAAGCTTGTCAGTACTTTCCATGACATTAACCGATTCATTCCTCAATCGTTTAATATCGTTTTCATATCTGCTTTTAATCTTGCTAGCTTCTTCCATTTCCTTTTCAATACTTATGAGCTTATCTTTCTCTTGCAACAATCTATCTTCTGCCTCAATTGTTTTTTGCTTAAATTGCTTATCCAGCTCTTCATGCTGCTTGCGCAATCCATCAATAATCATGCGAGCATTTAAGTTATCCTCTTTTATACGCTTTTTGTTTTCGATCTCAATCAAGTCAAGCTGATGAAAACCCTCTTGAATCTTTAACTTTTCATCTTCAATTTTTTGCTTCTCAAGGTTAAGCTGTTCATGCTCAAGCTTAAGACTTTCTTGTATTTTTATTTTATCTTGCTGGATTTCTTCAAGCTGTTTCAGCTCAACGAGCTTAAGTGCTTTTATATCTTCAATCTTCATTTTAATTTCAGAACAACTCTCTTCAAGTCGGACAACTTGCAAGCGAGACTGAGCCTCAGCAGCTTTGAAGGATTCTAGATTGTTATCAATCTCTTTTTGAATCTCATTTTTTTTATCTAATGCAGCCAACTCTGCATTTGAGATAATCCTTGCAGCTTGATTTTTTGCCTCTTCGACTAACTGAACTGACTCCTGACGTATCAAGCTATTAATTTGCTTGAAAACCTCATCGACACCTGGAACTTTTTGTAATATTTCTAACTTATTGTCAGTGGATCTATCGCTATGAATCGAAGTTTTTATTAAATCATCAACGATCGGAAGTCCCGGGGGAAGATCCATATCAGGTATCACGGATATTTTTTTTACTAATGATAAATTTCTATCGACTATATTTTCCTCAGCGATAGTATTAACTAATGTTTCACCACCGCTAACTTTCTGTAAAATCTGGTTATTTTGTAATTCTATAAGTTCAAAAGAAAGTGTTGTGACACTACTGGCCCCGTTAGGATTTTCGAAGCTTAAGAATTGCCCTGGCAGAACCTGAATTTTAATTTTCTCTTGTATTCTTTTGCCGTCAAGCCATGTTCCGTTGCGCGAACCGACATCTTGCACCCAAAAATTACCGCTAATCACAGATACTTCGATTTGACTTCTGCTCAAAAACTGCTCTTTCATAACAATATCAGATGTATGAGCACGGCCCACGACAAAGAGATCCTTGTCAATATCTACATATCGATGACTCCCTTTCTCATTAATTACTACTCGTGAGCGAAAGACTTTACCCATAATTTTTTAGCTATGCTGCCTCATCTTTTTTACTGTTATATTTTACAATCTCTTCAAGCTTTTCATTTTCTTTGTCAGCTTGTTCTTCGATGTAATACTTTGATTTTTGATGTTCTTTTTCTACCGACTCCTCGGCCAAGGCCTCGATTGGATCTTTATGCTCGTCAAAATCTTTAATTTCACTTGGCAAAGCATTATTAGAACAAATACTCCAAAGCTTTTCCAGGGAGTGGGCGTAGCGCTCAACAATATCAACAAAAATTTTATTGGGATTCATAAAAGCATTGAGAAATGTCATGGTAATATTTAGAAGAATACCCAAAATTGAAGTGATCATCGAATAAGACATTTTCACGAGAAACGTATCCATAACCTGCTTTGTCTTGTCGACATCCGCTAAATCCATTGCCCCAAGCTCAGGCAGCGCTGCCATGATCCCTAGAAATGTACCAAAGATACCACAGACAATAAAAATACCTGGGAGAAGATTTAACGTCTCGTTGAATGTACCCACAGGGAAATAACCAAAAACAGCATTAAATTGTGGATTTTTTTCAAAGACAGTTTTTGCTGCATCTTCTAAGTCAGGCTTCTCTTTATCATATTTAAAAAATTGAACATGCTTTAAGGTGTCCTTAACTAAACGCGCGCAACCTTGTTGAAGCAAAAAAACACGATCCCATTTATCAGTAATGATATCTGGATTACGTCGCTTCAAGATCGCACGCATCATAAAAAGCTCGTAATATGTTTTCTCAAGTAGCATCTTGGTTGTTACGTAAAAAGATGTATATTTTAATTTCATATCTCTTTTTTTCATTTTTAAGAGATAGTCATGTGTTCGTTTTTCAAATGCTTTAGCAAACCATTGTTCTTTTTTAATTGTAATATAAATGAGTACTCGCATACTCACTGCCCCCAAAAAACCTAATACCATTAATGGCATAAGGAGATCCGTCGATACGTTCATCACACCATTTAGAAAATTTGAGATTAATTCATTCACTTAAAAACCCCTTGTCTCTTATTTCTTTTGTTCATCCATGTTAAACTTGATAATTACTTTCTGAGCTTGTTTGCAGTCCGTGATTTCACAAAACTTCTTCTGACTCATCCCTGGCGAAACACCTGCTGGTTTTCTTCCTTCATTGAAAAAACTACGGCCAGATACTTTTACGAGTGAAAGAAGTTTCTCTTGGTTTTTGTATTTTATCTTGCTCGTGTCAAAAATCTGATCATAGATTGAGCTTGCTCTTTTGAATGATAGATCGAGATTATATTTTGCTGCTTTTTGATCTTCCGGGTCGAGACTATTTGGATCGATGTATCTGTTCTTGTAGGTTGGTGACGCAAATCCTATGATCTCCACAGACGTTATCTTTTCGGAAATCTCTTTATCCTTTAATAAAGTCTCAGAATACTTTGGTATGAATTTCTTTAGAACATCAATCATGCTCGGAGTTAATTTTGCAGAACCCGATTCAAAGAAATCTTTTCCAAAAGAAATGATAACATCACCTGTATTCGGATCTACGTCTGCATCAACTCCCGCAGACTTGAGTGCTTTACCTATTTCCCTAGATAGTTTAGCCCTAGCATCTGCTCGCTCCTGTGCTTTTGCTAAATTCCCTTTAAGTTCTGAAATTTCTTTTCCAATGGCTTCTTCTTTTTTCATAGCCAATCGATTGAATTCCTTTAACTGATCTGCTTTAGCTGCTGCTGAAAGTTTAGCAGAATTCAGTTTAGCTTCGAATGCTGCCCTCTCTTTCGCCATCTTGTTGTCATGAGCACTTTGAATGCTTTTAATATTCTTCTCATGATCACTTACAGTAGATGCTAGTTTTTGTGAAAGTTTTTCATTTTCTTGCGCTTTTGCAAGCGCTTCACCTTGGGTCGATTCAAGGTCAGACAATAAGTTTGCAATTTGCTTTGCCATTTCAGCATCTTTAGCTTTGGCTTTTTGGTTAAAACTTTGTAACTGCGCCGTCTTCTGAGCTGCTGTTAATTTAGCTGCCTTAATTTTATTTTCGAAAGCAACTCTTTCAGCTGCCATTTTTTCAGAATGCGATTTTTGTAAACGATTAATTTGAGATTCATATTCGTTTTTTGTTTCTTCAGCATCTTCCGTTACTTTTGCAAGGTCTTGAGTAAGAACTTCGTTCTTAGCCTCTGACTGAATCATCTTTTGTTGGGTTTGATCTAGCTCTGCGCTGATTTGAGCCACTTGGATCTGAACTTCTTTATTTTCTTTATATAATTTATCAATTTGTAATTTACTCTTCTTTTTTAATTCAGCAATTTGCTTATAAGCTTTCTCTTTAGTGATTTTTGAGTTCTGGGTAGCTTTTGTGAGATCCGCTATGTTCTTCGCAAGATCATTGTTAATCTGTTTAATTTTTTTATTATTTTCTTCAATTTCTATTTTTTTATTTTCAATGTCTTCACTTAAGTCTGTGATCGTCTCATTTTTCTTTTCAATAATTTCTTCACGGACTTTTAATTTATTTTTCGCGAGAAGATTCGCATTAATTATATTCCTAACCACTTGTTGGTATCGGTTAAGTGCCATCTCTTTCTTTTCATTTTCATGGGCCTGGGCTCGTAATTTATTTTTCTCTTCTTTGGCATTTTCTTGTAGCAGATCTAATTTCTGCATAAGTTCTTTATAAACTTCTTGTTCATCCTGTGTTTCTTGAGCTATTGCTTGATCTTTAAGTGTATCGTACGCCTTCATCTGTGCTCGTAGGTCTTCATTCTCACGAGCTACTTTTTGTTTTTCTAGACGTTGTTGAATTGAATTAGTGCCGCTTCGTAGTGATGCCACGACGTACATCATTAAGAAAACAAACGACAGAACCATGAATAAATCAGAGTATGATCCCCATGAATCTGAATTATTTAGCTCTGCTTTAAACTTGTCGTATTTGAAACCTTTCATCGATCTTCATCCTTTAAGATATTGGTTTCTTATCGGATATAAAAATATAAATTCAATACAATTTTTGGGTATCGATTACCCGACAGCACTACTGTGCCAATGGTTTCATCCTGGTATAAATTCAAAAATTAATACCAGGATGAAATGAGTGATTCATTTAATTGAGAAGCTTGATCTTAACCGGTCATCAAAGAATATCGCAGATTATAAACGAACAATTTTAACCGAGTTTATCACTACGTCAGTCCGTGGGCGATCCATCGGACCCGTTGGTGTGCGGCCAATTTTTGCAATCGTCTCCATACCAGCTGTCACTTTACCAAACACAGTGTGACGGCCATCGAGGTGTGGCGTAGGAGCAAGAGTGATAAAGAACTGAGAACCGTTAGTGCCAGGGCCAGCGTTCGCCATCGACAAAATGCCTGGAACATCATGGCGCAGAGATTTATTAAATTCATCAGCAAAGCGATATCCTGGACCGCCGCGACCGATACCTTCAGGGCAGCCGCCTTGAATCATAAAACCGTTGATCACGCGGTGGAAAACTAAACCATCATAGAAGTTACCACCCTTAGCTGTTTCTTGGCGACCTTCAGCGAGGTTCACAAAGTTCCAGACTGTTTCAGGGCATTCTTTGTGGAAGAGTTCGATCGTGAAGTCACCCATTGAAGTGCTGAAAACAGCTTCGAGTTTTTTGACTTCTTCTCTGTAATCAGATTTTTTTACGCTGCTACCAAACATATTATTCCTCCACGTTTCTAACGTTATATCCGACGGGAAATTCTGCAGGAGGATGTCCCACAGTCCATAAAGTTGTTCTCTCTCTCGGGAAAAAAGCCGCCAGCGGCATAACCACTCCGCTCTTAATTCCACTTTCAAGATCATAAGGGCCAGCACTCTCCGCACCTAAGGTAAATAACCCCAACTCTTCGAGCTTTTGGTCTTCAATCCAGCGATCTAGCCCATTATCGTCTGTACATAGACTCACCAAAACTATGGGATTGCCTTGATTCGCCAGATTCAAGAGCCATGGTTTGGCGCGCGCACGATCTTTCAATTGATCCCACCACACCACATGTATTGCTCCCTGAGCGGGATAGCGCAATTCTTTAAGACCTGATTTGACTTGCTCGAGTGTTTCTAAAAACAACACGGCTTCTTCTTGAGGCGTGATGACTTTAGTACTGCTGCTGTAGCGCTGTTTCCACTTACGATTAAACTGAGTTTGCAATTCCACACGACTGACAAAATCCAGCGCGTGCAATTTCTCCATCGGTCCGTGATCCAAGTAGCGCACAGAAACATTGCGCGCACAATTGGCACTCAAACTGCCATTGGCCCAAGTTGGTAGCTCTGGTAAAAAGAATTGCTCAGTTCCGGCCGTTTGATAGGGCTCACTCGGAAGCTTCATCACCGATGGACTGGTACAAGAGGCTAAAAGCAAAAGACTGATGAGATATTTCATGCGCCCCTCGGCGAAAATAACGTTTTTAGTTGTGTGAGAATTTCTTCCTGAGCACTCTTGCCCTCACCTAAAGTGAAAAAGCCCATCTCTGGATGTGAGCCATTCTTCTCACGAGCGTATTTGCCATCACTACTGGGCTGAAGATCGAGACCATGAAACTTACTCCAGTCTCTGGCCGTACCGGTGGCACCAATTATCAAATCAACACCAATGGTTTTAAGTTCCATTTGGTTATTTTCTGGCTGCATCTGACCGGTTAGCCATGGAATGGTTTCAAGGGTGAGAAAGCTGCGACTCTTATCTACCAGTTGATCTACACCTGTGAGCATATGCGCTGAGAAAATAACGAGCCTTGGAATCGGCATCTCTGGTTTTGGTTTCTTCGCACGAACAAAATCATCCAACTCCTGCCACTCAGCGAGATTCTTCTCCCACACTTGTAGGGCCTCATGATGCTCATCTTGCGCTGACTTTAAAAAACTATGCAACTCACGGTTAAGATCTCCGTGATTCTCTTTCATAAATTGGGCAAAAGGATTCTCTGAAGCAGAAACCAAAAATATGCGCTTAGATTTTTTTGACCACCAGGTTTTCAGCGAACATAAAATCTCGGCGGCTTGACGACCATCACCAATCACAGCGATCTCTTGTGATTCACGTACCCACTGACTCCAATCGCTCTCATCTT
>JBIKNE010000068.1:0-8054 GCA_044358855.1 Bacteriovoracaceae bacterium
GACGAAGTCGAGTCGTCGCTATCGCTTTGTCTCTCAGCGTTTCACAGACTTTGCCACTGTCACAGAAGCGTTTAAAGCGGGAGCACTCAAGGCAACATTTTTTGTTGCCCCCTTAGCAATGAAGCTAAGAGCACAAGGCGTTCCTGGAAAAATCGTCTACCTTGGTCATCGAGATGGATCGACGGTGATGGTCCGTAAGAACGATCCCGCTAAAGACTTGCGTGATTTGAGAGGGAAGCGCTTTGGTATTCCGACTCGTTACTCAAACCAATATCTGGTGATACGAAAACTCATGAAAGATCTGGGCATGGACCCTTCCGACTTACTCTTCACAGAGTTGCCGCCACCCGAGATGCCGAGTGCTCTCGCTTCGGGAGCGATTGATGCTTATTTCATCGGTGAGCCTCATGCAGCGAAAGCCGAATTAGATGGAACTGGGCGTGTGCTCTACCATGCCAAGGATATTTGGCCCAAGTTCATTTCCTGCGTTTTAGTGGTACACGAAGACTTGATAAAAAATGATCCACAACTTGTGGCCGAGCTTGTTCGTGGCATTGCCGAAAGTGGTGAGTGGGCGGAACAAAATCGACTTAAAGCTGCGGAGCTAGTCGCTCCCTATTTCAGACAAGACGAAAAAGTTATTCGTCATGTCTTGACCCAACCACCTGATAGAGTGAGCTATCGCATGCTCACTCCAACAGATAAGGAACTCTCTGAGATTCATGATATGGCCCGTGAGGCCGGGCTCTTAGAAAGAAATATCAGCATGAGTGAAATGCTTGATAGAAGCTTTATTCCTAAAGATATCGAGCCTGCTGCTATTTAATGAGTGTTTGCTCGACGTGTGAGTAGACTGGCCATTGATGTGACGATGAGAGCGTACGGGAAAATCCCAGGTGAAAAAATTTCAGCGGCCATCACTGCCATTGTCCATGGTGCGCCCATAACACACCCATAGATTGTTACAAATCCTATCACTGCCAAGAAATCAAATGAAAAGGGGAGCACTTGTGAAAGAGCGGCGCCCAGACTTGAACCGATAAAAACCAAGGGAGTAAATTCTCCACCTTTAAGTCCAGCAACTAAGCTCAAAATCGTTGCTGATAATTTATACCACATATCATGAGGCTCAGTGACACCTTGAAGTGTCGCTTCAATAGTATTAAGACCAAGGCCTGCATAGCGTGAGTTACCGATCAGAAGAAAAAGTCCGAGCAAGAGCGAGGAGCCTACTAGGCCTCTCAGAATTGTTGAAGATAAATAGCGTTTGCTCAAGTCATCGAGCTTGGAGTGAGTCCAAATAAAAATATTTGCGATAAACGCCATGGCGATTGCAACAGCTGGAAGCCCCCAGAGCATATCCAATGAGAAGAGAGGAATCGTCGGAATACGCCATGAGATATGAGGAAGTCCGAAATAGGGCGTGAGTTTAAGGGCAAATAATGTCGCCAGTATGAAATAGGGAAGTGAGCGCCAACGACCGGCCTTACAAATTTCCCACGCAAAAATAATGCCTGCCAATGGTGCACCGATTGCTACGCCAAAGCTAGTAGCTATGGTTGCATAGAGAACGGTTCTGCGCTCGAAGGGGTTAAGTGAAAAAAAATGGTTTAATTGATCAGCGAGACTTGTACCTATTTGCACAGCAGCGCCTTCTCGCCCGGTAGATGCACCCACTAAATGAGAAAAGAGTGTTCCAAGATAAATAAGTGGAGCGGTCATCCAACTTAATATTTTGCGTGGTGTTTTCACTTCTTCCAAAATGAGGTGAAGGCCTCCGCCACTGACGCGACCAAATTTATGGTTAAAAATACCGATGATGAGTCCAGCGAGCGGTAAAAAATAAATGAGACCAGGCAGAAAATCTCTCAGATCTGTTATCGCCTTCAATGAAGTTATAAAGAAACTGACTGACGCCGCTGCAATGGCCGCAGAAATAAGACAAATGATAATTAAGCGAAAAAATGAAATCATGAAAAACGTTTATCCAATATGAACTTCGATGGATCCGCCGGTGTGACACTTCGATAGAAACTCATAATCTCGCGCATATCATTTTCAAAATTAGTAGGAACGATTGTTTTACCGATTCCTGCAATCTTTTTAGCGTAGTCAGCATAGGCCAAAGCGATGGGTACTTGCGCCTTATGGGCGATATGCCAAAACCCCGATTTCCACTCATTATTTGCGCTGCGGGTTCCCTCTGGAGCGATCATCAAAATGAGAGTCTGATATTGTTGAAATAAATCCGCCATTAAATCCGTTGAACTTGTCACTTCGCCGGTTTTAATTTTTGAACGATCAACTCCAATGGCCCCCATGGGTTTTAAAAGTAGACCCATCGGAAAGTTAAGCCATTCTTGCTTGATAACAAAACAAGCCTTGCCACCCACACGTTGAGCAACTGTCATAGCAGGAACAAAATCCCAGTTTGAAGTATGAGGAGCACCTAGCATCACAAATGAATGTACATTTTCTGGAAGATTGTTAACAAACTTCCATCCTGAGATGCTGAAGAGTTGGCTACATAAAAACTTAATCATGCCAAGAAACGCTCTTGTAAAAAGGTTAAGAATGGCTCACTCGAGAGCTCTTTACCGGTCACATCTTTCATAATGGCTTGCGTGTCTTTACCGCGGCCATATTGATGTACGGCGGTTTTGAGCCAAGCCTGAACTTCTTTCATTTCTCCGCGCTCAACTTGTTGCATGAGTTGCGGCTTTTCTTTCAATAGCGTTTGGTAAAGCTGACAGGCGATCATGGTTCCCAATAGATAACTTGGAAAATAACCAAATGATCCGTTCGACCAATGTGAGTCTTGCAAAATGCCTTCGACATCATTTGCAGGGGTAACACCTAAGTAGCGAGTATAGGCTTCGTTCCAAGCCTTGGGTAAATCAGCTACTTGAATTTTATTATCAAAGATGGCGCGTTCAAGTTCGAAGCGAATCATGACATGCATGCCATAGGTCACAGGATCTGATTCGGTACGAATTAGAGACGGAGTCACTTCGCTTCCCATGAGGAAAAGCTCATCTGCCGTCCATCCTTCGATGTGGGCAGGAGCATTCTTTTTGAACCAGGCATAAACCCAACGATAGAACTCTGGTGAAGTTGCTAAGCACACTTCCCAAAGACGTGATTGCGACTCATGCAGATCCATGCCGTTGGCCGACATATGAGGCGTGCCTGGGTTTTTTTGCGGCAGTTGTAATTCATAAAGTGCATGGCCTAACTCATGCACCGTGGAGAGCAGAGACATAAGCGGATCATTCTCGTTATAACGAGTTGTGATGCGCACATCACTGGGATGAAGTGATAGGCAGAAAGGGTGAGCCGAACGTGCCTGAGTTAAGTGTTCGCGTGAGAAACCCATCCAATCGACAACATCATGACAAATCTTCTCTTGAACATCGATAGGAACACTCCACTTCTTTCCAAGTGGTTTTTTACGTTTACCAATTAAGTCTTGAAGTTTTGGGCGAAGATCATTGAAGAGAGTGGTCACAGTCGCTGAGGTCATGCCGGGTGAATATTCCTCTAGAAGTGCATCGTAAGAGTCACCACCTTGTGCAAGAATCTTGGCATGCTCTTTTGAGAGGCGAATCATTTTTTCTAAATGTGGAGCAAAGATCGAGAAGTTTTTCTCTTTTTTAGCCTCAACCCAGGCGCCATGAGCGACCGCTGAAGCTTGGCTCATTTCTTCCACCAGCTTTTGGGGAATCATATTTTTCTTTTTGATGTCTTTAACGGCTTTTCTTAGGGCCTCACGTTCGATCGGGTCTTGAGCTTCAGCATAAGCGGCTTCGGCTGCTTTAAGGTAGGTATCTGAAACGCTTTTCTCATGCAAAAGACCAGCAAAATGACCAAGCGTCTCTGAGCGCCATTCTGATGTACCTTTGGGCATTTGTGTTTCAAAGTCCCAATAGACCAATGAATAGGCACTTCCAAGATGAGCAATTTCGCGCGAGAGTTCAAAATAGTTTTTCATAGGCACTTCCTCGTATTGAAAGATATCTTACCTATGAATTTCAATTAGGAGAGAGAAAAATGGCCTGGATTGCATTGCTCGTTGCAGGAATATTTGAAGTGGCATGGGCCTATTATTTAAAGGCTTCTCAAGGACTGAGTTTACTTGTGCCTAGTCTCTTGTTTTTGTTAACCCTGACCGTCAGTATGGGTCTCTTAGGATTTTCTGTGCGCAGCATTCCGCTAGGTGTCGCGTACCCTATATGGACGGGAGTGGGAGCGGTGGGGTCTGTGGTGGTAGGAGCTTTGTTTTTCCATGAGCCCCTTGGGGCCTTGAAAGTTTTATTCTTAGTGCTTATCGTCAGCGGAATCGTAGGACTTAAGGCCATCAATTAATCAACGATGGCCACCAGATCAGCGACATCAGTTGGTAGATCATTGGTGTTCTCTTCCCAGTCCAATGCTTGGAGTGAGGCGAGTGTATCTTCTTCGCGGTTGTCCGGACGCAATGTGAGGGTGAGAACAAGAACAACAGCAGCAGTGGTTGCAAGCAGAGCAGGGACCCACGAACGAGCAGCTTTGGGAATTTGAGGTTGTGCCAACGTTTTACTTATTTGCGGAGTATGCTGGCGCATAAATTTATCGAGTTTATTAAAGTCGTTCATACATCAAATCCTTTCGCTACGAGCTTTGGTCTTAACTTTCCTTTAGCTGCAAATAATCTCGACTTCACTGTGCCATTGGGAACATTAAGTATTTTAGCAATTTCACTGAGCGCCAGATCATCATAATAATGCAGCATCAAAATAACCCGCGTGTCTTCGTCCAACTCCATCAAAGCTTCACGAACAGCGCGTGTTTCTGGTGACTCGACCTCAACCGCTTCTAGCGCATCGGGATCAAGCGCCACATATGTTTTTCCGGCATGGCTTCTTAACCAATCGCGGGCCGTGTTAAGTGCAACCGAGTAAACCCAAGTTTTAAGCGTGCTTCTAAAAGCAAAATTAGGCAGCGCCTTCCAGGCCTTAAGAAAAGACTCTTGAGTTATTTCTTCCGCGACACTTCCATTGCCTACAATCCCAGTTACAAAGCGCCGTACGCCTCCAGCTTGCGAGGCGTACAGGTCCTTGAAGGCATTTTCAGTTTTAGTAAGAATCATAATTAATCGTTCTTTTCTCTCTTACCTTTGCGACCTTCTTTCCACTTTTTGCGCCATTCACCGCGTTTCTCTTGAAATTTAGCAATCTGCTTCTCGTCTAAGAGACTACGAATCTCGAGCATCATTTCAAATTTATTACGCTTTCCTTGCGCCTGTAATTTCTCGAGTGCTTCAAATTTTTGCACCAACTCACTCTTGGAAGCTTTTGGGTTTTTCATAGCTTCTTGAAAATCATCACGAGCGGCCTTCACTTTTTCATGATGATCCTTGTGGCCTGCCTTTCTTTTCTCACGAATTTCTTTCATTTTTTCGAGCTGTTCATCACTTAAGCCCAGCTCGGCTCGCATTTTTTCTCCATGCTTACCCTCACCATCGCCACCTTTGCCTTTCTTGGCAAATGCCACTGAACTCATCAGCATCAAACTTAATAATAAAGCTAACTGTTTCATATTGAACTCCTTGAAACGTCTAGCGAGACGTTGTGCTAATAAGACGAATTATAACGTGAAAAGGTTCATTCCCAGAGGGAAAACTAGTAAAAATCACTATTTGGCCGTCTAGTAGGCCGGAAGCTTTTGCCCGCGATTTCAGACTCATTTAGATCCTGGAATAATACGTAGGTAACGGGGTGTTCTTGGGAGGAGCATCCTTCAACGTGCTACCAAGGAAGGTGCCACTTGAAGACAACTCTCATTATATTTGGCCTATTACTCACCTTAACCGCTTGTGATCCGAAAGAAGAAATCTGTAAAAAGCAAACTGCACAAGCCGAAACTTCCGAAGGAAATTTAGAAACCTCAGAATCCTGTGTACCTGACGATACAGGAGGAGATGAGGTGGTAGATCTTCCCCCCATTGAAGGTCCTGTCGAAGGGGAAGTGCCCTTTGAAGCGACACTCTTTGGAGCCTCTGCTACTTTCACGAATTTTGATTCAGCTGATATTGATAAAGTTCAAGAAGCCTTGGAGCACATTCAGAAGATTGTGCGAACAAATGAGTTCCGCGAAAGAGTATTAAAACACACCTATCAAGGTGTCTTACAGTTTGTTGATAATAATGGTCTTACCAATGCCCAGATTTATCAAAAACTCTTAGATGGTAGCGAAACACTGAATCCGGCTAAGAATAATACCATGGATCTCCAGCTAGAGCTGTATACCAACAACTCGACGAGTACAGTTGGTTACACTTATCCCAATACGCTGAAGATTTGGATGAACACTAAATTTTTCGATCGGTATAATTCAGCTGAAGTGGCTCGTAACGTTTTTCATGAATGGACTCACAAGCTTGGCTTCGGCCATGACTCGAGTTCTACCTCACGACGTCCGTACTCTGTGCCGTATGGACTGGGCGCTATCATTCAGGATATGGCGCTTGATTTGTAATCAGTTTTTAAAAGAAGTTGGGTTTAACCCAACTTCTTTTCTATTAATTTAAATAATCCCATTCCTGCAATCATGGCTGCGATAAAAATAAGAAATGGCGTTTGACCGCTGGCGGCCGCCACAATACCAGGCCCTGGACAAATACCGGCCCATCCCCAACCCAGTCCAAAAAGTGCAGCACCCGCCAACAAGCGCGGGTCGACATCTTTGCGCGTGGGCACATGAAAATGGGTATCGAGCATAGGAGTTTTGCGTTTGCGTATTAAAAAATAGAGAACGGAGTGAACGCCAATCGCACCAATCATGACACCCATAAGAGCGAGATTCCATTGACCAAAAAAATCGAGAAATCCTCTCACCACATGAACTTGTGTCATTCCACCAAAAACGAGTCCCACGGAAAAAATTAAACCGACGATAAATGAAATGAGAGCTCTCATAGGCCACCTCGAATAAATTTAAAGAGAAGAACACTCAGAACGCCAAAGCTAATGAAGGTCACTGTCGACATAATTGAGCGAGTGGAAAAACGTGAGATGCCACATACTCCATGACCGGAAGTACAACCATTCCCTAAGAGAGTGCCAAATCCTACGAGCAACCCTGCGATGATATAATCGATAGTCTGAGCGCTCGATTTAATCTCAAACGCTTCCGGCAAAACGAATTGTAAAATAAATCCACCGGCCAAGAGACCTAGGATAAATGTTGCCCGCCAATTGAAATCATTTGATTTGGCAGGGAGTAAGCCTCCAACAATACCGCTAATCCCAGTGACACGACCATTGAAGAGCAGCATGAGACTGACGGCGATACCAATAATGGCGCCACCTACGATAGAAATCATACGAGTTCCTTTTGTTGGAGCGATTGAGAGAGAGAAAACCAAGACTCATTCAAGCGAAAGGCTTTGTATCCTCGCTCTCGAAGATAATTAACAGTAAAAGCGGAGAGCGCGCACATCCTTCCTCGACAGTAGACGACAATATCTTTCTTTTTTGAAAGTTGAGAAAGCTGCGATTCAATTTCATTTGAAGGTATATGCAAGAAGTTTTTATTTGTGATGGTTGAAGAGGCTTCATCGCGCGGTCGAACATCTAAGAAAATAATCTTTCCGTCTTCAAGCAACTTAAAGCTCTCTTCCAATGAATGAGTCCAGTTGATATGACCATAAATTTTCTCAGTCGGGAGTGTTAATTCAGGATGAATTTTTTGGATAAAATCTTGGCATTGCTCCCAAAACTCAAAAGCTGCTGGATGAAGAGAGTAGAGGCGCTTTTGTCCGATACTCTCAACGCTCACAACTTTTTCATTGAGCATCTTTCGAAGATGCATCGATGTATTGGCAATTGATTGATCAATCTTTTGTGACAAGACCTCCACAGTAAGGGGTGCCTGCGCCAGGAAATGCATCAATTTGATACGGACTGGTGCACTTAAGCTGGCCAATACATAGGCCATGCCTTCAAAGACATCGTTTTGCGAAGATTTTAGTTTTTCGAGCTTTTTGTCCATGGCTAACACCTTGTAACCATTAT
>JBIKNE010000069.1:0-8043 GCA_044358855.1 Bacteriovoracaceae bacterium
CGACTCGCATACCATTACGAGCATCCATAATGGCAAAACCCAGGCCTTCACGGCCCGCTAGCATTTCGGCAGGAACGAGAATAATCCAGCCAAGAGTCGCCACCAGACGGCCCGTTTGTAATAAGCTCGGTGCAATGGCAGGAAATATAATTTGTGAAAGGAGCTCTATCCCCTTAAACGAATGATCGCGTGCCACTCTGAAATAGACCTCAGGTACACTCTGCACTGCTTGGGCGGTGGCAAAAACCCAAGGTAGGACACAACCGACAAAGACAAGGAAGACGACGGGGGGATCACCCACTCCAAACCAGACGACGGCAAAAGGAATCCAGGCGAGCGGAGAAATACTACGAAGAAAATTTAAAGGTGGGATGATAAAACGACGAAGGCGAGCATGATGTCCAAGCCACAGGCCAACAGGCGTTCCGACTAGAACTGCTAAAAAAACACCTGCGATATGACGAAAAAGTGAAGCATAAATATCAGCAACCAGGCGACCTGAGGTCCACTCACCTGCGACTGCTTGAAAAATTTCTGCCCAAGTCATATTAGTCATTTTTCTTCATCAGTCCTTTAAGTAACCAGACATCGCCCAGTAGAGAGCATAAAAAACCACCGGCCAAAAGTATACCCAGCATGCGAGGTGGCTCAAAATAAGATAGAACAAATGTGAGTGAGCAGAGCGCCATCACAATAGATGTTTGCAAAGATCCAAGGCCGTGTTGCTCAATACCCTCTTCAATGGTTTCACCTTGAAACATGAACATGATGGCATTATCACCGGTTAGACCAATAAGCGTTGAAGCGACAATACAAGTTACAAAATTGATAGAAATGTCACATAAGAATATCGCTGTGAGCATCGTTGCAGGCCCCCAGAAAGAAGCCAGCACGAGACCTGGTGCTTGTCTTAAATGACCAGTCAAAACTCCTAGCAAGGCGACTATAAGGCCAACCGAGAGCACACTGCCCACCATACTTTCAAAGAGTGTATGAATCAGACCTTTAGAGAAATCCGCAAAACCAATAAACTCTCCGGCCAACCAACATTCTCTAGCCGGACAAAGCCCGTCTACTTTTTCGCGAAAACGATTCACTTCAGCAGTATTGGTCGTT
Source organism: Bacteriovoracaceae bacterium (assembly GCA_044358855.1). GTDB lineage: Bacteria > Bdellovibrionota > Bacteriovoracia > Bacteriovoracales > Bacteriovoracaceae > UBA6144. The sequence continues at coordinate 1,117 of JBIKNE010000069.1, forward strand.
TTAAGATAAAGAATATCACGCTCTTCTCCACTTGCTGACAAATAGCGCTGACTCATTTTAGATATACCAAGCTCCCGAGCAACCATACTTCTTACAAGTGGGTCAGGATTTTTATCAGCTACAAAATCCACTACGCCATCCCATGTCTCAATGTGACTAATTAAAGTATCGCTCTTTATGGAAGAGCGAATTTTTTCTTTAAAAGTCGCTGTGACATCATTTGCAAATATCAATCCCGCATCTGCCACCCAACCTCGATCCTCTTTGATGAAGTCAAGCGTCTGCTGAAAGGGATGATCTTTGGGAAACATTTCAGATGGTGTTTGCGATAAACGAAAGCTTTGTACCGAGTAGAAGGCACTAAAAAATACACCTAGTGCCAGCAACGAAAGAAAGCGCGGCGGGGTTTTATCAAGCCAGCGCAATGGAGCTTTTTGCCACAAGGCTTTTTGTGGTGAAATCCAGGGGCCTAAGCGCGGAAACACCTTCATCACTGCTGGAGTGAGTAAGAAAAGCGCCATCCATTCCAGCATGGCACCTAAAGCGGCCCATGCGCCAAAGCGCTTGATGGTTATTAAATCCGAACTAAGGCTTAAGGAGAGAAATGCAGCCGCAGCAGAAACAGATGTAAAAAAGCAGGGAACTGAGACCCGCTTAAAACACTCTTTCCAACTCAATTCATTTTTCATCATCTCATGTGAGACAAAGATAAAATCTTCAAGGGATGCCACCGCCAACATAAGAAACAAACAAACTAAGAGTGGATCAAGCCCATGACCTACCCACCCCATTCCGCCATAAACGACAAGAACAGAAGTCACGACAGTAAAAAAATAAACAAAGCCTGCTCGCCATTTGCCAAATAGAATTCGGAAAGCAAAGACGATAAGTAAGACGGCAAAGATATTGATCCATTGAGCTTCCGCCAAACCGATCATAGTAAAATACTCTTGCGCAGATGTTCCAGTGTACTGAATCTTGAGAGGAATCAGTTCTTTAGTTTCTTTTACTAGAGTTTCAACAATTGAAGGATCAAACGTTCCGTATTTACCAGGCGGATCAAGTGGAGCAAGGCTAAGGATGACGCTTATGTCTTGTAATTGAGGCCCACTTAATAAATGCGACCATGGTGTGGTTTTTAAAAACTCTAAAGATACTTTCTCTTTTGTATCTAGTAGGCACACATTTTCTAGCAGAGTGGGATAGTAGGCCTGATCTTTAGTCATTTTAATTTTTCTAAGATCAAATAGGCTCATGCTATTTGTAATCGAACTGTGCTTTCTCTCGAGTTGCGAAATCGCCGTCTTCACATGACATAAATCACCGGCGGTAAAACCTCCTACTGGGGCCTGAAGCAAAAATCCAAAAGAAGACTGACTATTAAAAAGAAGCTTCGATTTTTTAAGGTCTTGGGTAGAGGTAAGCTGAGGATCAAGTTGATCTTCAATTGATACAATTTGAGTTAAACGAGGAGCACCTAAAGTAAAAAAAAGAACGACTACTGAAGTGAGAATAATAGTGAGCCAAGCGTAGCGCTCACATAAGTCGAGGAGCGCATGAAGCCAATACTTAAATCGCAGCAGGACTGGCGACATAAGGTCCTTTTGCGAAATAGACTTTCATGGATTTCAAAAAAATTGCAAAAACTTTTTTTCCTGGATCATCACTCAAACTTGCGAGCTTGATCTCGGCTTTATTCATAATGTCACGAGCCGCACTCGTTTCAGCATCAATCCAAGCCTGTGTGCGACGAATATCTCCCCAGACATCCTTAGGTAGATTCACCAAGCCTTTGCTTAGATCATCATCTAAATCTCGCACCGTTGAGCACCAAGCAAAGATATCCAAGATTTCCGGAAGATCTTTTGTACGCAGCTTACTCTGCATGACAGCTAGGACAATATCGAGTGAGGCGGTAAAGGTTTTGTGATGCTGTTGACGCAAACTGACCGCATCCAGCACTTCTTTATTTCTGACTCTCTCGCGGTCGCGCAACATCGCATGAATAACATTATCGATATGCATGCGAATCTCGGGTTCCTCTGGCATACCATCAATTTGAGTCAAAAAAGCATGCATGAGTCGCTGAACATCTGATTCATTCCATTGATTCGTTTTGAGGGCTTCTTGCAACTGTGCAACTAGCAAAGCAGGTTCGCCCTCACATTGCCTATCTCCGTCTAAGTAATCATCAATGAGTTGCAAAGCACAGAACCCATGGCGCATTCGTTGAGCCAGTTTGAAGTTCTTGAAACTTAAATAATAAAGCGCTAATCCAACTGTTCCGTAGCGACGATGACGGCGAGTAAAATGTATGAACTGAACAAAGCATAGCCACTCTTCAGAAAGCCAAATATTTTCTTTTAAATCTTCATCACTTGAGAGTACTGCCATGACCTCTGCGACCGGCTTTGGTGCTGGTGCGTGAGCAGGTCTAGGGCCTTTCCACATCTCAAAATATATTTTCCAAAAACTGGGTTGTGCTGAAGTCGGATCGACGTGCTTGGGCAAGTGATTCCATGGAAGCTTGGGGTTGGTGTGATGAACTTGGTGATAGTGATAGTTCAGAAAGAAGGCACGTGTGATGAAATTCGTTTTAAGATTCCAGGCGCCCTTCAAAACATCACGCTCTGACCAAGCATGGTCTGCATACTGAAGAGAGCCCCACACCATTCCAAAAACCCAGTAGCAGATAAAAGTTGGCCAGAACTTTAACTCAAGCAAACTCGCAACAAAAAACAAAAGCGCGATGACTGCGACCAGTTCAAAACGGATCCGCCATTTTTTAGGGTGATCGATAAACGGATGCAGCATGATAGCGCCCGTGTGCTTAATCGCCTTATTTTCAGTTTTTAAAAAGCGATAGCTCCAAGGACAGACTAAATAGACAAACCACCCAAATGGTATTGTGAGCCAATAGATGCCAGTTAAAATTGAATAAAATTGGGCGCGCTTCAAAAAAAGATTATCGTCAGCATAATACATATCGAACATCTCATGATCAGTGCGATTACGAAGATGATGTCCGAGATGGCACACTCGCTGAAAGGTAAGCCCTGTGGGAAAAAGCGCTCCATTAAGAAATCCCATTAATTCATTAAGCCAAGGCTTCCACGAATAGACCCGATGAACCGCTTCGTGAAGAAAGGCAAAAATGGTATTGGCGACATAGGAAAAAACAAGAACTGCGAGCAATTTTTGCCACCAGACATTGCTGTGTGAAGCGACATAAAGCGAGGCGCCCCAAAGAATGAAAGCGGCCAAGTTAATGAAGATATTGAGCCACTCTGAGGGCCGTGCGCTTTTCATGCATCAATCCAATCATGTCTCCCTTAAGTTGTGAATCATCCTCTTGGCTTAATCCCAAGCGAGGGTATAATCATTGGGTGAAGACGCTAGAAATTCCAAAAAGTTGGTATTACGCAGGAGAAGAGAAGCAGTTTACTGCTAAGCCCAAGCTCGTCTCTCTTCCTAGCACTCAAGTTGTGGTCTATCGCACTTCTCATTGGCAGCTAAAAGCCGTTGAATCCCGTTGCCCTCATATGAAAGCCTCTCTGACACGCGCTCGTGTAGCAGGACAACATCTCGTTTGTCCGATGCATAACTGGACCTTTGATTCACAAGGAAAATGTGTCTCAATACCAGGAGCGAGTAAGCTCGATATTCCCCGGTTTGCCTGTCTCAAAACATATAAGGTAACCGAGTGGCGCGGTCATGTATTTATCCACACTGATCCTAACTTCAAAGCTGAGTTGCCATTTTTTGAGAATGAAAATCTGCATGATTATAAGAGCGCCAAAGTACGCGAACTGAGTGGCACTAATCACTGGAGCCTTTCAGCTGGCAACGCCTTCGATCTCGCTCACTTTGAGTTTGTACATTATCGCAAACCCACGGCTCCCCCACAGCTCATGCAGTCCTGTAAAAACTCTCTGCGCCTTAAACTCAGCTACGATATTTTAGGTAAATCATTGGCCGATCGTTTTCTAATAAAGCGTTTTGGAAAAAGTGCCACCCTCGATTATACCGTTCATCACGGCAATATGATTTTAGCAAAAACTCAAATTGGAAAATTTGAAAACAGAATGATGATTCTTATTCATCCTGCCGAAGTTGGCTTCAAGGCATGGCTTTTTGTTCTCGAAAAACCAACTCTTTCGCCAATAAAAAAATTAAAACACGAAATGGCTGCCTACTTTTCATATCAGTTTTTTGCTAATGAATGCCAAGAGCTCGAAGGCATTTCTTTTGAAACAGAAAGAAAGGGACCACGAGATGAACTTCTGGTGCAGTACTACGAGTGGCTAAAGACTCAAACTTCCCAAGAAAAGCCCTCGCCTTCTGGCACCTTAGATACCACTTTATGGCAAATCACAGAGAGTATAAGTCCTGTGATGATATCCCAAACATGATGCTGCCAAGTAAACAACACAGCTAAACAAATCATGACCGTCCACAAAGTATAAACAATCTTCTCTTTCCAAGTAAGCTTTGCCCATAACGCTAAAATCGCAATTCCCGAAAAAGTAATGTGGAGTGATGGAAGCGTATTATTAGTTCGATCAAACGTCCAAACCAACTTAAATAAGTAATCCCAAATACCAGGCACACTGTCTGGACGCAAAAATCCAATAGGAGCTGGAAACATATAAAATATGGCCCCAGCAATTACGATCGCCACTGCCATGGTACGCCCCATGCGTCGCAACTCAGGAGGGCTGAAGTAGAACAAGGGAGCAATGGTTAAAAGATTAAGTGAGACGTAAGGAAGAATCATCCAAGGGATGAGTGGAATCGAAAGCTCCCAATCATAATAAAACTGGAAATGACGTTGAACTTGATCAGCACGCCAGTTGGTGTAGCCGTAGACCGCGCTAAAGAAAGCTGTCAATAAAGTAGCTGTCCACAGGTATTGATAAACCTGGGCTTTGGTAGGGAGTTTTGCGTTCATATTAATATGCCACCCGGCTTTGTCCCGGGTGGCAAGAGAAATCTACTCGATGATATCAACAAGTGGCATGGCCGCCATCCAAGTTCCCCATGTCTGAGAAAGGATGCGCACATTTTTTGGAATATCTTGGCCAGAAGCCAAGTTCGGGAAAATCTGACGATAAGCTTCAGCGTTCCAATCGATACCGCGACCCACTTCATAGTTACGAGTCATAACTTTATGTTGTTTGCCAGCGCTATCTTTTAACACAACCACTTTCCACTCAGCACTGCGGTCAAATTGAGTAGGCAAGAAAGTCTTAAGGTCTTGTGGTGGGTTATCATAGAAAGCTGGCAAATCAACCACGACCACTTCGCCCGTCACGCCGCTGCGAATTTGTGTCTTGCCATTAACCATGGCTTCCATGTTGGCAATAGCAAGGTCGCTACCACGCTCATAGGCGCGAGCAAATGAGGTATCAAAGATGAAGGCTTCAGTGAGTGGGCGATCTTCCGCTTTGATTTGATTCCAGATTGAAGCCGTAAGATTCACACTCTCTTTGAGATGATTAAAAGAAAGCTTCATCCAATCTCCGCCATCTTCCACCAACGTTGCATAGTTGGCATAAGCTGGCTTACGTAGAATTTCTACGCGTTTTGATGATGGGGCACCATCAACTTGTGAGAAGAAACCATCCACACCATAAAGCTTACCCATATCTTGGTAGAGCTTCATTGAGTTTTCGCTTGAATAAGCGCGCTGGTAAGTCACTTGTGCCAAAAGAGCGTGCAGTGAACCCAAAGAGCTCAAACGCTCAACTTCACCCACTAAACGATAACGATCGATATCATCTTGGAAAGAGGCCTTACCGAAAGCGAGCTTATTATCCCAAACAATCGTCTTGTCTTTAAGATCAATCGACTGAATACGCTTAGCTGTCACGAGAAGTGCATCTCTAAATGGGCCAGCGACATGAGCGATAAGTTCTGCTTCAGACTTAAATTCAGTCGCCACTTTGCCATCACGCACATAGGGATTACTGACATATTCAAGACCAGCACGCCACTGTTCAGTCGGGAGAAGAATTTTTACACTTGAAACTGCGCTTTTAACTGAAGTGAGAACAAAACTATGCGCAATCTTCGTTTTTGAAAAAACTGGACGGCTGCGCCAAACGATACCACGTAGCTCTCTCAGTGGTAGAAGCTGAGAAATGAAGAAGCGTTGGTCTTCATCCTTATAGGTGTTAAATTTCTCTTTATGCTCCGTTAAAAAAGCCTCCAGTTCATCAGCTGTTTTGAGCTTGAGAAACTGATCACGCGTCTCTTTGAACTTGTCACTCATCATTGATTCGTCACCCGCATTGTTACTGCTCGGGTTACGTTTCTGTGAGCCAAAATGTGCTTTATTGGCCTTGACTTCTGCTGAAGTCGTCCACTTATACTGAGTGGCTTCTTTTGTAAAAGGAGCGCCAGCTTTCAACGTTTGAAAGTAGGGACTCGCTTTTGTTTTTGCCATTGCCTGTCCTGCGACAAGCGCCATGGCCAATATTAGGGTCTTTTTCACTTAAGCCTCCTCATGAGTCATAATAAAAGTTGCATCTGTAACGTTACCGTTAGAATCAAAAAATTGTTTATCTTGTAAGCGATAGAAAGGCGGCATAGCTGAGGTTGCCTTTAAAGTTTGTCCTTCACCGACATAGGCACCTGGCCCCACACAGCTGAGTGTTCCTAGAATGGCTTTACTCTTAATAGTTGGAATACCAAAAACCAATTTTACTTCACCCTTCTCCTTGGTCATCAAGTGAGCAGTCACTTTAGAGCCATATCCAAATATGACTCGATCACCGACTTCAAGGAATGGGCGATCTGCCACTAACATTTGTGCTGACCAATAGACATAACGCCCGATTTTAGCACCCCATAAGCGCAGCCACACACTATAGAGCGCAGGCACCATACGGATCATTTCTTCTAGGAAGGGAAAACGCATGAAAG
>JBIKNE010000070.1:0-8009 GCA_044358855.1 Bacteriovoracaceae bacterium
TTGAGTTATCGTGGAGAGACACAAGTTTATCTCTACCGTCGCATCGGGATGATGGTTTCGTCACCGGCCACTACCATGTGGGAGCTGGGTCTTGTGAGTCAGCTAGATACAACTGAAGATCTAATGGGTCTGCGTGTGATGATAAACCGCGCGCTGGCTTGGGCACTTGCACCTTTGGGTGTTCTCGGCTTCTGGGGAGTTTCAACCAGTGATGGTTTAGTGGCCATGAAACAGTCTCAGTCTTTTGGTGAAGTCGTGATGGTAGATGTTGAGAAGCGTCGAATGCTTTCTTCATCTGGTGTTGTTGCTATCGAATCGAATTTTACTATTTTGCGAGCAGATAAACCAGGCCCGGCTGGACGTCCATTGCCGCCTGAAGAATTAGTCAGTTTTTTAAGCACCGCCAATATCTACTTTACCCACATCGGTCTGCCTTACACCATTAAACGAGCTGCCTTGCAGCTTGGCTCTTCTGTGCGCGGCGAGTGGAGCGGTCATTCAGCTCCAGTTGCTGGGTTGTCGAACGCTTAATCCCTCCGCTAGCATAGCCTCATGACAAATTCATGGATTGATCCTGTTCTCTTTGAACTCGGGCCCCTGCAAGTACGTTGGTATGGTCTTATGTACGTCGCAGGTTTCGCGGTCGGTAGTTGGCTTTTAGGCCGTTTGGCCAAAAGTGGCTTCTGGCCTCTACCTAAAGAATCGATAGATAAATATGTCACCGCGCTGATTATCGGTATGTTCCTAGGTGCACGTACGTTCTACGTTTTAATATATAATTGGGACTATTACTCAGGTCATTTCATGGAAGCCTTTCATGTGTGGAAAGGTGGATTGTCGTTTCACGGAGCAGTTTTCGGAATGTGCTTAGCAACCGCTTGGTTTGCTCGCAAAAACAAAGTTCATTTCTTTCAAATTGCCGACTGCATGGCAGTGGCCGGTGGTCCGGGGCTTTTCTTTGGTCGTATGGGGAACTTCATTAATGGAGAACTCTACGGCAGAGTAACTGATTCACCGATCGGAATTGTATTTCCTGGTGGAGGTCCTTATCCACGTCATGCCTCTCAGTTGTATGAAGGGATTTTAGAAGGAATTGTGCTCGCTATCATTTTGTATTTTGTTCATAAAAAGCAAAAACATTATGGCATCGTAAGTACTGTTTTCTTGATTGGATATGGAACATTTCGCTTTATCGTAGAGTTTTTCCGCGAACCCGATTCACAGTTAGGTTATTACTTCGGTGGCCTTACTATGGGACAAATTCTATGCTTCTTGATGTTGGTTATTGCTGGCGGAATTTACGCATGGGCGCGCAAAAGTAATATTCCTAATCCTTACCTTTCACAGGTGAAGCGTTAAGCTGATCATGCTGTGAGATAAACCCGCCAGGAGCTTTATTTTTGGCGGGCGCCACAGTGAAATAAATGGGAAAACAAGTAATCGTGCACGAAGCAGAATAGTGCATAATTTTTTCCTCATCTTCCCAGCGGTAATAGGCTTCTTCATCCACCCGTTTATAAATTTTTTGTTGGCCCCAACGCTTAATGAGCGAATGATGAAAAATATCATGTAAAAAATAAGAGGGGAGTTTAGCGAACATATCGAGCACTTTGCCATTTTCCACTTGGACAATAACCGGAAATTTATATCGAATTTGTGCCACCCAAAAACGTAACATTTTTCGTTCACCACGCTCACGCATAACATCAGCTTTTCCATACTTAGTTTCGATGCTACTCAGTTCTTTTCCCGGAAAAAAATCCGCTAACGTATCAGTGCTGAAATCGTAGTTTTTTGGATCAACTTTGGCGTATGCACAAAAACAAAAAATTACGAGGATGAGAGTGCTTAATTTCATGCATTAAAGATTAGCATAAAAGAAAAAGCAGAGAGAAATAGTCAGAAAATATCGAACCACCCCAGTGCCCCGATGGGGAAAAATAGTTCGGCGAGGTGCAGGATAATGGGTCGACAAACCTTTGGATTTACGGTCATCATGGGAGTTATTGTTCGAGCTAAACTTTACTGAAGAATGTGCCGTCAAGCCTAAGGTAGAATTAGGCTTCTTACTCCAGGCTGGAGTAAAAACGATCTTTGGTTGGAAAGGATGATCCAAAATGATGAAATTTAGCACCGTATCTTTGCTGTCGCTCTCGATCCTAGTCGGTGCTTGCGCCACCTCAGTTCCTAAGCAAACTAAAACTGCTGATAGTGGTTGGAAGAGTTTTGGAGAAGAAACGACTTACACCCCAGGTGGCCGCGTCCAACAACAATTAGTTGAGCGAGATTTGGCAGCATGTGAAGGCTGTATCCTAGGAAGTTCTCACCACGGGACATTCACTTCACCTTTGCGAGTTTATGAACTGAAAGGTGCTGAGCATCTCAATCTTAAAAACACCCATTTCGATATTCCAGTTACGTGGAATCCGGCAGTCGCGAAGTGGGTTAACTATTTCACTGGCCGCGGTCGTGAATGGTTCGCGCGCTATGCTGAGCGCGGTGGACGTTATGCTCCCGTGCTTTCTAAAATTCTCAATGACAATGGTCTTCCACGCGATTTGATTTATCTTGCGATGGCAGAATCTGGTTTTCAAAATATTGCAAAGTCTCACGCCAGTGCGATGGGGCCTTGGCAGTTCATGAGTTTCACTGGTCGCAAATACGGTCTTAACCAAGACTGGTGGATGGATGAGCGTCGTGATCCTTTGAAAGCTTCAGTCGCTGCTGCTGGTTACCTCAAAGATTTGCATGATCTTTTTGGTTCATGGGAACTTGCCACTGCTGGTTACAACGCTGGTGAAGGCAAAATTGCTCGTGCGATCAAGCGCTATGGGACACGTGATTTTTGGAAACTCACTAAAGGTCGCTACCTCAAGCCAGAAACAAAAAATTACGTTCCAAAAATTATGGCACTCGCGATTATCGGAAAAAACCTCGAGGCGTTTGGTTTTAACCAACTGGCTTTCCATCACCCGCTTGATTATGAGCAACTCGATGTGCCAGGTAATACTGACTTGATGGAAATTGCTAACACTATTGGAATTCCATTCGAAGAATTGCATCGCTACAATCCAGAGTTGTTGCGTTGGCAAACACCGCCCATGGTAGAAAAATATACTCTACGTGTTCCAGTAGGCACGAAAGAGAAGTGGACTGCGCTAGAAGATAAAACTGTTTTGACTGCCACGAAGTATCAAACCTGGACAGGCAAAAAACCTTTTACACTTCAAGAAGCATCTAATCAGCACCGCATTCCCTTGCAAGTCCTCACAGCGCTTAATCCAGAAGCAGTGGGTAAACGTCTCGACAAAGGAACTGAGATTCGTCTTCCTTTCCGCGCCGATCAAAGTGCTCGCGACAGAATGTATGCCGATCTTTACGAGGTTCCACGTCGCTTCCGTAAAGCACGTCGTTCTTACTACCGTGCGATTAGCAGTGTTAGTGAGTCGGGTCCACGTATTCGCCAACCTAGTAAGTTCTATGTAGTTAAAAAGGGTGACACTTTGTGGGAGATTTCTCGCAAAACAGGTGTGTCTATGGACGTGATTGTGCGTTCCAATAATCATCTGCGTCGTCGTCAATTGCTACCAGGTGACAAGCTCGCTATTAAGTAATCTTTTCTAATCCATCATGCCTGTGACATACTCGCAGGCATGAGTTTCGGATTAAAAGCATTCAAAAGACAAAAAGAAGACACTAAATCCACGGCGACACGCCTGCACATCACGCATGTGATTTTGGGACATGATTTAGCTGCTGTACTCAAGCTAGTTGAGTTGAAGAATACTCACGGCCCTGAGGCTTTGCGTCTTCTGACTCCGCGCTTTCTCACTAAGCAAACATTGATTGAAACATTTCACGCTGGCGTTTCTACGCTAAGAAATAACGAAGAAACTTTGGCGATCGCCGCTAAGTTTCCTCACTGCCAAAGTGCTCGATTTGAGCATGAAACGATGTTTGCGAAAGAAGGGCAGTGGCACAAGTTTGGTAGTCGCGCCAAGCCCATGGAATGCATGCCAGGAGAGTCCTATTTCCTCCCTGAGCGACAAGAAATTTCGCTCGCCTCACTGTTTTCCAAAAGTGATTGGGATAATCTCGATGAGATTCTTAAAAGCTATCAAGCCGTTCGTATTCTTGAAAAATTAGAGAAACAAGCTCCCACTGATCTTGCTCACCAAGATGAGTGGTGGATGCTGTTCCACGATTTGGGTGAAGTTACTTGTACCGAGTTGTGGACTTCATTGCCGGCGAAGCAAATTCTGAAAGCAACTGAGCAGGGACAAACTTTGCCAGCCGAAGCGGGCGCGTGGTTTGCATCGATTCAACGCCAGGCTGGAATTGCGCTCTCTTGGGAGTGTACCAAAGAAATGCATCCAGAAGCTCGCACACTCTTTATACCCCAAAGTATGACTCATGAATGGGGACACTTCATTCTTGATATTCAGTCATGGGATGATGGCCGCAAGTGCTACCCGGTGAACGCACTCATTCTTCTGCAAGACGAAGAACCAACGAGTGAAGGTATGGCAGACAAGATTAAACTTTCAAAGCGTGTGCTCGAACGAGTGCTCAATGATTTTGAAAAAAGTATTCGCAAAGAACACATTCTGGCTTCAGAAGATTTTCTTGAGTGGCCCAGTGAACCCAAACTCGCTGAGGCACTAATCATTTCGGTACCAAAGCTTCATGTGATCGGGCAGATTGCAGCCTCTACTTCAGAGACTCACTTTTTAGCACGTTCGCTCCTAAGTCTTTAATATACCATCGCCGCCTCCTCCATTTTGTACACCTGTATAAAATGGAAGTGACTTTTTGATACATCTGTATATAATGGGGGTATGGAGCGATATCTATTAAAACAGATTAAATCCGATCTAGCTGAAAAGATGGTCTTCCTTGGAGGGCCTCGCCAGGTTGGTAAGACAACACTGTCCCGCTCTCTTATGCCAAAAACGGGGAGATATTTGAATTGGGATGTTCCTATTGATAAGGAGAGTATTCTCAAGAAAGAATATCCACGTGAGTCTTTTATTGTATTTGATGAGATTCACAAATACCGACAATGGCGAAATTATTTAAAAGGTTTCTACGATCTTCATAAAGATCAAAAAAAAATACTTGTTACGGGAAGTGCTCGTTTAGATCTTTATCGTTTCGGTGGAGATTCTCTACAAGGTCGCTATTTTTATCTTAGAATGCATCCTCTTTCTGTGGCAGAGCTAAAATTAAAATCGCAGAAAGATTTTTTAGACCTTTTGAAACTAGGTGGTTTTCCAGAACCATTTTTAAAAGGTTCAGAATCGTTTGCTCGGCGCTGGACGAGAGATTACCGGCAACGTCTTATCTACGAAGATGTGACCTCTATGGAGCAAACGCAAGAACTTCAGAAAATGGAGTTGATGCTTCACCATCTTCCCAATTTAGTCGGTAGCCCTCTTTCTATCAATTCACTGCAGGAAGATCTGCAGGCCACCCCACGTTCAATCGGCAAATGGGTCGATATCCTTGAAAGGCTTTATGGGATAGTTCGTCTATCACCGTTCGGGTCTCCTAAGATTCGTGCCGTCAAAAAAGAACAGAAACACTATCACTATGATTGGGCGCTGGTGCCCGATGAATCAGTACGCTTCGAAAACTTAGTGGCGATACACTTATTGAAATGGGTACATTTTCAACAGGACACAGAGGGACTGAACTGGGAACTCAGATATTTTCGAGATCGCGAACAAAGAGAAGTTGATTTTGTTATCGTAGACGGTAAGAATCCCATCCTTGCTATTGAGGTAAAGTGGTCTGATGCAGAAGTTTCATCAAGCTTAAAATACTTCAAAAATAAATTTCCTCATTGTCGCTGCATTCAGCTGCACGCCATTGGAAAAAAAGAATACTCAACACCCACACAGATTGAAGTTCTTAGCTGGTCGTCATTTCTATGTGACCTTTGCTGAACTTTGCGTCAGAAACTTGACGTAAATGGGACAGATTAGCCTAACTCAAAGAGTCATGCTTGATTTCGCTCAGCGCCTCTTCCTAAACTCTATCTTAAGACCATCAACCAAGGATTACTCGTGAAGATTCTCGTTCTCTTCGCTGCTCTACTTTGCGTCGCAGCCGCTCGCGCACAAAATCGTATCGTTTCTGTTGATGCTTTTCAGTTGGGCTATTCAGGCGGACTGATGTTCAAAAAAGACAGTGGTAAAGGTGATACGAAAGATCGCGATCAGAATCAATTCAAGATCAATGCAAACTTTGCTCAGACAATTAATGAGTATCCCAATCTGATGTTCAAAGGTGTCGCTCGTATCGAGCGCAATCATCTTGATCAGGGTGGAGATACGACGAACTCAGTTTATGGATTGAGTGCAGGTGTAGTTGTTAATCACGATGCTTCGGATATTAAGAACTCAATGTTTGCTGGTGTGTTAGTGGGTGGAGAGTGGGAAACAATCGAGCAGCAAGGCCAAGGCGATGAGAAAGGTTTAAATATCGTTTTCAATGCTGAAGCTGGGAAGCGCTGGGACATGGGCAATTACGCGATGGCCAATATCTCTTACGCACCAACTTTCGAATTCGTTTTCCGTCGCTACGGCGGTGGTATTCGCGACGAGTATTACACCAGCGGCACAGAATTAAAGATCAACTTTTTAAAATTTGATGTGTTGTTCTAATTGATAGGACCAAAGAGTTTGCCCCTATGCAAAATGCAACCAACAAAAACAGTATTGCCAAAAAGAAAGAACACTTAGACACTTAACATATAAAGTTATTTGTTTGCTTAATTTAGGAATGACCAACGTCATTTTGAAACAAGGAGATTTCATGAAAAAGCAACTCGCTCTCGCCGCTGGATTAGCTGTACTAGCTGCTCCTGCATTCGCTTCTAAGGCTCGTTTGGCAGCTTTAGGCGAAGATGTTAACGGTTCATTCTACATTCAAGATAATCGTAACATCTTCTTGAACGCCTCAGAAGTGAACAACCAAAAAGACTTCGTTACTTACGAATTAGAAAACGTCGGTGGTAACGGCGAAGGCGGATTTATCCGTAACGCTGGTAACTTGGTTTGGGGCGCACACATGGGCCGCAACGTTTCATACAACACTCTTCAAGACTCAGCCGCTGATGCTGCTAGCATTGATGGTGAATTGAATGCAAGTAACGCTCTTGATCTTTTCATCGGCGGCGACGCTGGTATCAAGTGGGGCGTTCAGTTGACTCATTCTTCTCAAGAAGATGAAGCATATGATGGCACAGGTACTGACTTCGACGGCGAAGCTAGCACAGACGTGATGGACTTGGCTGTTGGTGTTGGTCAAGGCCCATGGGCTGCTTACTTGAAGTACGGCCTCACTGGCGCTTCTGAATACAAAGATGTTGATCTTGATGTTGAGCGTTCAGGCGCTATGGAAATCGGTGGATCATACAACTGGAATGGCTACACAGCATTCATTCAGCGCGGCCAAGCTACAATCGAAGAGAAAGAAAACGATGTTGAAGTTGAAACAGTTAACACAAACCTCGGTGTTGCTCGTCAAGATAAGTTGAACGACAAAGCAGTTATGTTCACTAAAGTTGCTTACAACATGGCATCTTCAGACACTAAAGATGGCGACGAAGTTACTTCAAACGACTTGACTGCAACTATCGGTCTTGAGTTTGATGCTGCTTCATGGCTCACTCTTCGTGGTTCAGTTTCTCAAGAAGTCTTGGTCAACAACGAAGAAACAGATCCAGATGCAGGTTCAAAAGTTAAAAACACAGAAGCTAACACAACTGTTGTAGCTGCTGGTGCAACTTTGAAGTTCGGCGATATGTCTGTTGACGGTGTAGTTGGTAACAATAACGCTGGCACAGCTGGTGTTGTTGATTCATCTAACTTCATGACTCGCGTATCAATGACTTACCGTTTCTAAACGAAAGTTAAAGAAAGGGGCCAGCTTGCTGGCCCTTTTTTTTTGAAAACTCTTCCTGCATTTAAATGGAGTGTAATATGAAAAAGCATCTTGTTATT
>JBIKNE010000071.1:0-7955 GCA_044358855.1 Bacteriovoracaceae bacterium
GTTTAATCGGAAAAACTATTAAGTGTGGGCAGTGCGGGCAGATTCATCGTCATTCAAAAAAATATCTTGTAGTCGCTGTTGTTAACACATTGCTCGTTATGGTTGTCGCTTTGATGGGCTGGTATTTGATTCAGAAAGAAATATTGGCCTGGTACTTTGTTTTTTTTATTTTCATCGTTCCCGTCCCTGGACTTTGGCAGTTAGCGGCCTGGCAGAGAAGAGGGGAGTCTCTGGAAGTGATTACGAACAAATTGCATTCAAATACTTGAGTACCGATCAGAATGTTGAAAGTTCAAGTTCCAACACACATTTACGCAAGCAATGCATAAAACGCAGCGCTTAAGTAAAAGTCATTTGGAACCTTTTCATTTTGGGACTTGCACCTCAGGATGAATTGAGACAAGGATGGTATTTATATTTAGCCACTGGACTGGTTGGTAATCCAGGAGCTGGTAATGACGGTGCGATCTTTCCTGTGCAGTAAAGGAGTGAGGATGAAAAAAGAATTAAAGATTGTATTGCTTCTTATATTGTTAGTTAGCTGCACTCATATTAAGAGCATCGAAGGTATTCCTGCTCCCTTATCATTAAGAGAGCAAGATGTCTCAGGTATTAATTCTATACGTCTAAAGGTTCGTGATTCTACACCAAAGAATGGGGAGCTTAAGATTAGCTTAGAAATTTTAGATCAGAGATTTGTAGAGGCTTTTACAAGAAGGGGGATACTACTATCTAGTAGCTCCCCAAACAATCTAGAGCTAGCAATCAACAGGTTTATGATTATTGGTGATGGACTATTCTTTTGCCAATCAATAATTGATATTACAGCAACATCAACTATCAAGGGTAGACGACCAAAGTCGATGAGGTTTACAGCTTCTATGAATGGTTACTTCTGTATTTTCGGAAATTCGAGTGAAAAAATGAAAAAGCCAACCAAAGAAGCGCTAGAGCAAGTTTTGAATAGCATATTGAAATGGTTGGTAAATTCTGAGAATGTACATTAAATCCCCTCGAAAAAGTTCCAAGCTGTCTTTCAAAAAAACGTTCCAACAAACATACGGAGACAAAAATGAAAATGAAGTTCCAACACACATTTACGTAAGCAATGCATAAAACGCAGCGCTTAAGTAAAAGTCATTTGGAACCTTTTGATCACGCAAATCATCAATCCTCAAAATAATGTGACGACCTTTGAGTACAACTCGTTAGACCAGATGATCAAAAAGACGACGACTCTAGTTCAAATCACCGAGCTAGCTTATGATCCGAATGGAAATGTGGTTTGGGAAAAAGATCCAAACGGAAATATCAAGACATTTGAATATTCAGATACCGACCAAGTTGTAAGAAAAGTCCTTCCAGATAACTTGTATCAAATGAGCTATGACGACAATGATAATTTGACAGCGATATCCGACAATGATTCTGCGCTTGCTTTTACTTATGAAAAAGTCGGTGATGATTATCTCGTTAAGACGGTTAATTCACAGGGGACTGAGCTTCCGAATGTGACTTTAACAAATAACTACGACAGATTTGGTAATCGTATTCAATTACAAACTCCGTATGGAAATTTCGGATATACTTACGATGTGGGTAATAGATTAACAAATGTAAGCAACCCATTTGGAGAAAATTTCGGATTTCAATACGACGACGTGAATCGTTTGCGAGTGATTACGCGTCCTGGTTCAACAACAAACCTCGACTTTGATCAAAACTCTTTTTTGACAAGTATGGTGCATAAACGTGGGACCTCTACGATTACTCAAGCGATATACACGTCTGATGCCATTGGAAACAGAGTTTCTAAGATTACTCCAGAGGGGAGCCACAACTACTCTTATGATGAAAACTATCAATTAAAAACTGCTAGCAATCCAGAAGGAGGTAGCGATTATTCTAGTGAGACGTTTAACTATGACTCTCTTGGAAATAGAACAAACGATCAGTTGGGCGCATACGCATATGACAATAAGAAACAACGCCTTCTTGAGGATTATCAAAATTTCTATTCTTACGACAGTAACGGAAATCTTGTAACGAAATCTCGCAAAGGGATGAATGGAACAACGGTTAACTACATCTACTCAAGCGAGAATCAGCTTATTGAAGTTCAGTTTATTGAAAACTACCTTGCAGTTAAAAACGTCTACTATCGATATGATGCCTTGGGCAGAAGAGCACAGAGGACTGTTATCCATGCATCTAACCCTAATTCTCCGGTTTCAAGAGCATGGGTTTATGATGGGAACGAGATTCTTGCAGAACATGATGGCGAATTGAATCACCTTGCAACTTATACTCATTCAACACTAAGAACCGATAACACGCTTTCAGTTCGAGTCACGAGCGCAGGAGCTAGTGCAGGTATTGCTTACGCGAGTGGAAGTTATCAGTACCTAATGGATGCGTTAGGTACTGTGGTTGCAGTGGTTGATAATTCCGGAAATCTAGTTCAGAGATATGTGTATTCTGTTTTTGGTAAAATACTTTCAATCAAAGATGCTTCTTCTAATGAGATTACGACTACAGCACTATTGAAAACAGCTTATTCATTTACCAATCGAGAATGGGATGAAGACAGTGGGCTTTATTATTATCGAGCAAGGTATTATGATCCGCACTCAGGTCGATTTCTTACAGAAGACCCACACCCTGGAAAACAGTCGAACCCTCAGACAGCATTCAATAAATATATTTATAGTGGAAATAATCCCACAAATTTCATTGACCCTGATGGGAAATTCTTTTTCCTAGCAGCAGCTCTTATTTCGGGGTCGGCACTAAGCTGGGGAACATTTGGAGTCGGGGCTACTATACTTTTATCTTCTATCGCAGCTACCTCTTTAGGTGCAGGTATTTCCGAAATTGCGGCTTCAAGGAAAGGCGAACTTGGGGATCTGTATAAAAGTTCCAAATTCTGGGAAGGCGTAGGTGTTTCCTTTGGGGCCAATCTACTTACATTCGGTACTTTAAGGTGGATGGGATTGATTGGAAAAACTGCAAATACTGGGGCATATGTTGTTGAAGCAAAAAACTGGTTGCAAGCTGCAAAAGTAGGTGCATATTTCGGTGCGATTAATGGCTTGATACAAAGTACTTACTATGCTTCAACTGGTGCTATTGATTACGACGATGTTGGCAAGTATGTCCTAACCTCAGCTGCCGCCGGTGCGATTACTTTTGGTATTGGAAAGGCGTTCTGGCCGAAAGCTGCTGTGTTGCCAACGTTGTTAATCGGTGCGGGTGAAAATGCGGTTTATATCAACATGGTTCCAGGGGATTAGAGATGTTAAAAATAATTTTAGGAAATATCTTAATGGCAACAGTTCCATTTTTATTCCTCTGTATCGCTTGTTACTTTGGAGTTATAGGAAGAGATATTGTTGAAGCATCTGGGATTGCATTTATTCTGCTAGCATTGTCTGTGTCAGCAGGAATGATTTTAAAAGAAAAAAAAGATAAGAAATAGGATTATTCTTACACCTATGATCACGACTCTTGAGAAAAACTCGGCTGAAAATATGGAAAATCGACCAAGAAATGAAGTTATGATCCTGATTCGAAAATAATCCTGGCACGAATTCGGCAAAGCGACCAAACCGAAAATTGAACAGAGGTAATATAGCAAAGGTTAAAAATATTAAGGGCACATCATGAAAAATGAAGTTCCAACACACATTTACGTAAGCAATGAATAAAGCTACGTATGGAAGTCCCAAAAAATGAAGTTCCAACACACATTTACGTAAGCAATGCATAAAACGCAGCGCTTAAGTAAAAGTCATTTGGAACCTTTTCAGGCGCTTAATGAAGAAACGAATACTCTCTATGTTGCTGATACTGGTAATAACCGAATTGTGGCACTGGATTTAACACGCAAAGTGGCAAATCAGGTTGCAGGTAATCTATCATGTCAGTCTGGTCCTGAGTTCATTCGAAATGGCTCTCCAGCACTAGATGTCTCACTATGTTCTCCGATGAGAATTGGCCTTGATGAGTGAAATGAAGTTCCAACACACATTTACGTAAGCAATGCATAAAACGCAGCGCTTAAGTAAAAGTCATTTGGAACCTTTTCATTCGTACTCTCTCTCAGAAGGTCCTTCGGACGCGGGTTCGATTCCCGCCACCTCCACCAATTGTCAAGCTGGTCGAACACTCGACCGCAGAATGGTGATTAAAATAGGAGCTGGATAAAACCAGCTCCTTTTTAATTTTAGAGCGTCCTACTCCATAATGAATTTCGATCTTATCTGGAAAAATCCCAATCCTTTCAATCAGGCATGTAACGATCTTTTGCTTTTTAGCTGTTGTCAGTCCACTGGCCTTTAAATCTTTTAAAACTGCCAGAAGTTTGTCGTAAGTGAGAGCATCGGTTGGTACTTCTTTTTCCGACTCTTCATCCTTCAATTTCAAAATGCGCTCTTCAAATTGTGTCTTTTCAATTCCTAGCTTTTCCATTTGCTTGTAAATCGGTGAAGCCGAAACTTCTCTGGGAAGTTCGGCAAGCCTAAGTGTCAGCGCCTCCGTTTGTGCATTGACGGAATAGACTCTGTTCTTTAAGCGCTCAATTTCGTGAGTGTATTGATTTTGGTTTTTCTTTTTCACGACCATTGAAAGTAGCTCGTCTGCAAAATCACCTTCAAGAAGCTTTTCTATATCACTCCAGACTGCTTCCTCCGCTTTAATTGGCGGAATCCTATGAGGATTACAGTTATAGATTTTATGAGCCAGTGCACTTTGTATCCGGGTCCTCCTTCCATGTTCATAGTAGGGATGTTTCTTGGTTTTTCCATGAGCGGATTTACCAGCTAATTTTTCGCCGCATACACCACAATAAATGACTTCTGTAAGGATGAAGGGGAATCGGTTAACGGTTTCAGGTTTTTTAGCGCAATGGTTTTTAGAAAGCTTTTCTTGAACTCGATTGAACGTAATTTCATCAACAATGGGCTCCCAAGATGCTTTTGCTTCTTTCTTGCCGGTCTTAGTGGAATAGACTTTCAAGCCAATGTAGCTTTTATTGGTTAACAGCTTATGAAGAGCATCCACTCTGAAGTGACCAGCTTGAACCCATTTGGTACCTTCCGTTTTCCTTCTAAATAGATGGCCATTTCCATTTAGCCAAAGACAAGCAGCGGTTAAGGTGCCTTCTCTAAGGAAAGCCTTGAAGGCAATATTTACCACTTTAGCTTCATCTGGGTTTACATCTAGCTTGCCGCGAATGGAGGAAAGCTTGTACCCAAATGGAACTGAGCCTCCGTTGTAAAGGCCGCGCTCTGCTCGAATTTTGAAACTTGCAGAAATCCTTTCTGCTGTTTGCTTGCGCTCAAATTCTGCAAAGTTAGCAAAAGATTTCAGCATCAGTTCCCCAGCAGCTGTACTGGTATCAAAATGTTCTCGAAGAGAGTGGAACTCGCAACCCATGCTCTTAAAGAAGTCCCACATCTGCTCAAAGTCTTTTGTGCTTCGAGATAGGCGAGATAATTCCGTAACCATGACTTGGTTTACTTGTCCCTCTCGGACCGCTTTTAATAGCCGCTGCAAGGCTGGCCTATTCATGTCCTTAGCGGAAAGACCGGCATCAATGAAAACTCCACCAACCTCACAGGACTTCCCCATATCTTGTTGGTAGCGCACCGTTTGCCGCAATCGTTCCTCTTGGTTTCTAATTGAACCCTCAGGATTTTCAGCTTGTTCTTCTGTAGAAACTCGAACGTAAAGAGCGATTTTAAAATGTTTAGATTCAGACAAATTCATATCTAGCCTGCCTTACTTAAACTTTGTTTACCACAAAGATCAGTTAATTCAGGTTCAATAGAACAGGTTTTATGAAGCTCGCAAAAAGCATCATAGAAAATCTCTGCCATTTCTTCAAGCCTTTGTTTGTAGACCTCATCTTCAATTTCAATCAGCCTCTTCGTTATAATTTCTGGACTCCATTGCTTTCTCATTTGCTTCCCTTATTCGTTTAAATCGGGACTCAATTTTTTTTCTCATAGATTTCTTCATAGTTATTTTCCCAAGTTGTTAATGTTTACCGCCGCCGCCAATCCTCACCACCTTTGCCATTTCTGACCACTTCCTCTCAACATCGTTGTGGGGGAGTGGTCAGAAATAATCAGGCAACAGGTGTGAGAGAATAAGGCGGCGGCAAGTTCCTTAAATTTCTAATAAAAATTCATAAATATTTTTGAGTTTCACTCTAGTAAACGTGTTCGCAAGATGAACTAGCTCGCGAACAACTCATTACTCCACTTTTTTCATCGTCCCTCCTAAAGCAGTTACGGGATTTTGTTTCCAGTCTTCTCCCTGAATGAAGTAAATTTTTCGATTTAAGTTAGAGTTTCCAATGAATCTCATGGCACGTTTGACTGATTGTTCAATGGCCTTTGATTCGACGATATAAAGCACACGATCAAACTCTAATGAGTCACTGTAGGCCTTAATTGCTTTGTTATAGCGCCAATTGGATTTAACTGTTTTCTCGTATTCCACGGCCACGACATCTAGATCCTCAAGCCTATTGAGTTGGAAAACGATGTCAGGGAATTTTGAGCTGATGTCTTTTGTGTTAAGCTGAAAGTTTTTAGTGCCACTCTGCTTTATTTCCTTGTCAGTGAGCCATCTTCTACAAATTCCTTGCTGCTCTAGTTTCCAAATTCCACGGGCGACAATTTCATCATGCTCAATGTACTGGGCAGAGACTGACGGAACTGAAGACCACTTCTTTTCTTCAACTAGTTTTTTGCCCAGTTCACCAATGATCATGACATCATCGATATGAGTACATGGGTGGGACTTAAAAATTTCAAGCTCTATTAAGCGTTGGAGCTGCTTTTGCTTCCACCTGAGTGAGCCGGAACCAAATAGTTCGTACCATGTGGTTCTACTCATTACGCCGACCTTGGTGATGAATCTGATGGCCTGATAAACCTCTTCTGAAATTTTATGGCCTGTTGGGTACCTCATTTTTTGACCTCCTTTATGTCGTGAGACACTTTTTTGTTTTTCACTCCCTATATGCAAGCGCGTGCCAAATCGAATGACGGAGGTCGTCAGGACTAAC
This sequence comes from Bacteriovoracaceae bacterium, assembly GCA_044358855.1. Lineage (GTDB taxonomy): Bacteria > Bdellovibrionota > Bacteriovoracia > Bacteriovoracales > Bacteriovoracaceae > UBA6144. The sequence goes on from JBIKNE010000071.1 coordinate 7,079, forward strand.
TTTCTGTTATGATTGATTTTGAGATTGAGACAGGTGTCTCACGAAAATGAGACTGAGACACTTGTCTCACGAAACTGTCTCGAACAGTTGTATAAATGTTGAGACAGTTGTCTCAACAGCATGTTGTAAAGCTGGAACACATGTCCAAAATGAGCGGAACACGGAACACCTGTTCCAGAAAAGTGTTCCGAACAGATGTATCTAAGCCGTTACATGTGTTCCAGGAGATAGTTTTGCTAATCCCAGTACTTTTTAATGTGAATTCTGATTGTTTCAGCGACAGTTTCTAAATTTATGTTTTTTGAAAGGCAATATTTTGAAGACAACCAATCCTTCAAAGATTTGCTTCCTTTGCTAGCATTGCAACCCACGCAGCATCTCGCGATGTTTTCGACAGTCGTGATTCTGATATCGTTAATGATGTGTTCCCATGAGGCTTTTTCCTTTCTGGTTGAATCTGAAAATACGCAGCCGCAATAAACGCATTTCTTATCGCGCATGAGTACTTGCTCTTCAATATCGAGTGGTATGCCCCATTTATTCATATATAGGCTTATCGTCTAAGTTGCCGAATCTTTTAAGGTATTCGCATTGGCATTTCTTTGATGTAATCAATTCAGTCTAATAATAAACACTAAAGAATTCGATGGGTTAAGCCGATAGGAGAATTCATATGGCTTTACCAGATTATCAAACACTCATGCTTCCATGCTTGAAGTCCGTTTCCAAACGCGATCTCTCTACCGTTTATGATATTTTTGGCTGATATTCAAAAAGAGTTTGCTCTAACAGAAGAGCAAATGGCGGAGTTACTTCCTAGTGGTCTAGAGCCTGTAATTAAAAATAGAGTTGGATGGGCAGTATTTTACTTAATGAA
>JBIKNE010000072.1:0-7890 GCA_044358855.1 Bacteriovoracaceae bacterium
TCCATCTTTCTTCTAATTTTAGCTTTGCGGGCCTGGGTGTAAGTCGGCAATACGATTACACCAGGACTGGTAATCCCACTCGCGATCTACTGGCCGACGCCCTGGCAGAACTAGAGGGTGGTGCAGGAGCAGTTGTAACTTCATCTGGCATGTCAGCACTCACCTTACTCACTTTTTTAGTCAAACAAGGTCAACGCATTATTGCTCCCCATGACTGCTACGGAGGGACATTTCGCTTATTAAATGCGCTTAAGACACAAGGTAAGATTGATGTGAGTTATGTCGATTACAGCGACCTCCATCAACTTTCTTTTCTCCTTTCTCATGGTGTCGCTCTGGCGATTGTTGAAACTCCCAGTAATCCACTTTTACGTGTGGTCGATATTCAAGCTATCGCTCAACTTTGTCGGCATAATAGAACTTTACTGGCCGTCGATAACACCTTCCTCTCACCCGCCATTCAGAATCCCATAAAATGGGGAGCTGACTTTGTGATTCATTCCACTACTAAATACATTAATGGACACAGTGATGTCGTAGGTGGTGCAGTAATAGCCAAAACCAAAGAACATGCTGAAGAACTCGCTTGGTGGGCCAATTGTCTCGGACTTACCGGTTCACCTTTTGATTCATTTCTCACTCTAAGAGGGCTTAGAACTCTTGGGCCGCGAATAAAAGTTCATCTGACTAATACTGATCGAATAGTAAAGGCCCTCCAAAATCATCCGGCAGTAAAGAAAGTCTTCTACCCTGGCTTACCCAATCATCCGGGCCATGAATTTGCTCGCAAACAGCAACAAGGTTTTGGTGCCATCGTGAGCTTTGAGACGACCTCAGATTCACATAAATTGAATGAGTTTTTTTCATCACTTAAGCTTTTCACTTTAGCCGAATCCCTAGGTGGGGTTGAGAGCTTAATCGCCCATCCAGCGACCATGACCCATGCCTCTATGACGGCCGAAGCCCGACAGCTGGCGGGTATCAGCGAGGGTCTTATTCGACTCTCGATTGGAGTGGAGGACGCAGAGGACTTAGTTCAAGATTTGGAGCAAGGTCTGGATAAAATCTACCCCAAATCAAGAATTTATCCCCAGATCCATTCATCAATACTAACCATCGATTTATAAGTGCTTAAATTGTAGGCTCAGCCGATTAGGTCTGGGCCTGTAATTTCTACACACCTTCCTCGCACACCTCCATTTCCCGCTAAGCTTTCCTCATATCTATTAAGGGAGAGAGTTTATGAACAACCTAAAAAAGGCCTGTCTATTTTTGCTACTTGGATTTGCCAGCTTATTGCCTATTTTAGCATTCGCTCAAGTCGAGACTGAATACACGGATCTGGGCAATCGAAACAAAGTCCCGCTTTTTGATTGCGGCATTTTCCGCGACCGAATTGATCGCAGCGCCTGCCAAGAACTCACCAATGGCCGTCCCTATCGCTGGTCAGAGGGCGGCTATGCCGTCAGTTGTTCTAATTTTCGCTCACGTCGTGACAGAGAAGAATGCTTAGACCTCTCGGCGAGTGTTACTTACAATTACAGCGCATTTAGCTGCCGTCACCGCGATGAACTTTGCGAAACGACCCGTGAAGCCTATTCACGTGGAGAATTTAGGCGCAGTCACCGTCGCCCAGTCACAACAACAACTACGACTACAATTATTCATGACGAACCTGTTCGCTACAGAGGTCCTGTTTGTGACGGCAGCTATTATGACCGTGCTTATCAGCGCTGGATCGATGCAAAACGTGAACAAGAAGAACGTAGCCGTCGTCGTGCCACCGTAGGCATTCTCACTACCATTGGTGGAATTATTCTTAGTGGATCAGACAATGAGACGGTCAGTACCATCGGCACAGGCATGACAGTGGGAGGAGTATTCCTTACGACTTGGGGCCTAGTTGAGATGGCCGATGCTAATAGCACTTATGCTCCTCACCTTGACCCTGCTTGCTCAGGATCATTCCGTCGTGAAACCAAACGCGTCGTAGTTGAGCGTCGTGAGTGTATCTCTCATCGCTACACTGAACATGGATGGGGTTCATCTCGCACATATTACGAAGTTCGTTGTGAAAGTCGCAGCTACGTAACGTACGAGCGCTTTGATGAGTGGGAAAGAAGCTCACGCTGGGTTCATTAATCTTTAACGATGGGCTGTCCTAGTGACAGCTCATCTTTTCATTTTTGTCAGGCGCATGACTTAAATTCACTTGCTTCATCATTCTCATCCCGACAGTTAACACCCCTACTAACATTAAGCTCACGGCATAAATCTTCGGTCGATGAGTTTGCAGTGGTCGCAAAATTTTTCTTACTAATCCTGGTGCCGCCACCATGGCCGGAAGTGTACCTAACCAGAAAAAGAACATGCCCAACATTCCCGCCAAGGGAGCTTGAGTGGCAACTGTCGCTGCGATAACCACATAAAGCAGACCACAAGGAAGAAGAATAGAGATTAGTCCAGTAAAGAAGGCCTTGGTCACTTGGGGAAAGGTACGGTTTACCTTTCTCCACATTGCTTGATAAGCGTGTTGTAAAAACATGGGCATTGGAAGCTCAGCTTTTTTGCCTTGATAACTTCTGATGCCCCAAAAGATGAAAAGTCCGCCCACGATAAAACTTGGTATAAGTGTAAATGTGGGATGTACATCACCCAAAGTGATGAGTCCTCCCATCAGGCCTGCCATCGCTCCCAAAAGTAAATATCCTAACAGGCGCCCCACTTGATAACGGCCAATATCCATTTTGTTATCGCAACTGGACGTAACTAATCCCCCACACATACCGACACAATGAAGACTTCCTCCAAGACCTGCAACAAAAGATACCCAAGGAAAGATATCATTCAACTGGGCCAACAAGATTGACCTCCTTAGTTAAGACAATTTCATTGGTTTTAAGATCCACTAATTCGATATTGAGAGTTTTTGAACCTTTGGTCAGGAGTTCATGATTAAAACGAATAAAAATAATTTGTCGAAGCTCTGCTTCAGTCATGCGCCATGGTTTTACTGGTTGAGTAATTTGTACCAGAGGACTCAGTAATTTATCAGCTGTCTGAATAACTAAATCAAAGTCTCGGCGGCCTTGATGCTTGAGTTTGACGGTAAAGTGGTTGCTAATAATTTTTTGACCAGACTCATTTGTTGAGACAATAAAAGGTGCGCCGGTTCCACGCAAGAAGACTGCTTGAATTTTAGTGCTGGAATTAAAAAAGAAAAAGAAGCTCATCACAAAAATACTGGAGACTGTGAGATAGAGGACAGAGCGCACTTAGTTCCATTGCCACTGCCGAGAGAAGTCCGCCAGGATTCATCACTACAGTGACGATCGATTTCCCCATATCAAGCTTAGCCGATTGAACGTGGGAAACAAGATCTGGTAGTCTTTCTATTAACCACAGGCATGCCAAGCAGTGGACACCTTCAAGGTAGAATTCAGCGACTCTCTCTTTACGGGAATTGAGATAGGTGTATTCGTTTAAAAACTGAGCATCATCTAAGTAACGATACATTTGCTTAGTTAATTGAACAGGGGCCCGGGCCTTGAGCGTTAAGCTAGAGCGCTTTATAGAATAATACTCACCCAACCCCTTCTCATGAATTATTTGATAAACAGTTAGGCACCCCCGACAGCAGAACGGCTCCCGCCCTTGCGAGTCGGCTTCGTCATAAACAGCGTTCTGAATTGTTTCGTCGCAATGGGTGCAAACTGACATGCCATGCCCTCAAGGTGTATTCCAACCTTAATAAAACATGGAGATGCACCAAATAATATGATCTGCATCAGTCTGGTCTATTTAAGCTTACTCAACTATTGACCAATAAATCCGGCTAAATTATGACTTATTTACTTCAAGATAAATCAGCCATTTATCCTACAAACCTAAGATATGGCTGGTCTGAATCATAAGAAAGGGGTTTATTTAAAAAAGATGAGCTACATCAGTTTTTTCTGAAAAATTCACATGATAATATGCCTATAACCAGGAGCAAGTGTGAAATCACCAAAAGTCGAATGTTCAAATTGTGCCAACAAATACAAGAGCATTTTCTGTAAGCTGGAGGAAGCTTCGCTGACAGATATTTCTGAACACAAAGTCATGAACAACTTTAAGCGTGGACAAGTTTTGTTCCATGAAGGTAATCCCGCTTTTGGTGTCTATTGCATCTCTGCGGGAAAAATCAAACTGACTAAACTCAGTGAAGCGGGCAAAGAAACCCTGATTCATATCGCAGGCCCGGGTGACATCGTCGGCTTCCAACACATGTTGCAAGCCGGCGCAAATGATGTGACTGCGACTGCCCTTGAAGAGAGCCAAGTCTGCTTTTTGGATCGTCAATTTTTACAAAAGCTCGTTAAGGAAGAAAATTCTTGCGCCATGGAACTCTTAGGACATGTCGCGCGAGATATGACAGCTCTGCAAGAGCGCATGACTGGAATTCAAAGTCGCTCGGTACGTGAGCGTGTTGAGTATCTCTTAAATGAACTTGGCAACAGATTTGGTATACCATCCGCTGACGGTATTCGTTTAAACGTTCAACTTTCGCGCGATGAAATGGCCAGCATGCTGGGGATGGCGACAGAAACGTTGATCCGTGAAATCTCTATGCTCAAAGAAGAGAACTTTTTGAAGCAAGATGGCAAAACGATCATTTTATTAAATAAGAAAAATCACCAGATACATGCCTAAAACCTGAGTGGGATCATTTTTTGATTTCCACTCATGGTCTATTCTTTATGTATGCAAGTCCTCCATCATCGACAGATGCTGAATTTTTTAGAACGTCATGGAGCGCCTCAGACTTTGAAGGCGGATATGATTATTTGTTACGCTCACCAAGTTCCCCTGGGTGGAATTTGGTTAGTGTCAGGTGCGATTCGCACTCATTTTGAAAAAAAGAATTCTTCTGATTATGTTCTAGAAGGGCTCTACCTCTTTGATGAGTTCTCAAGGAATCAACGCTTAAATTTCTCGGTGAAGATTCTGAAAGGCTCAGTGTTCTGGCCAGTCACCCGATCAGTGCTAGAAGAATTCCTTCATCATGCCTAACCCTCAGGCAGATACTTCCGCTTGAGATAAGGGTGAACGATCAAGGAAACGGCAAGCACGCCGATTTCGTATAGCACAATCATCGGAACCCAGACCGCCATCATGCTCATAATATCGGGAGTCGGGGTGACGATCGCTGAAAAGATTGAAAAACCCACATACAGATAACGACGCCAGGCCCTGAGACTCGGCGCGGTCACAACTTCCATGAATCCCAAAATGAGAAGGATATTTGGGAGCTGAAAGAGCAATCCTAGAAAGACCAAGATTTTAGAGGCGAGCAGTAAATACTCTTTCAAATTCATCATTGCTTCAACGTCTTGTACGCCGTAAGAGACAAGCGTTTTGAAAGTGAATGGGAATAGAACATAGTATCCGAAAGCCACGCCTGAGATAAAAAGCACAAATCCCACAAAAACAAACGGCTTTACCGCACGGGCCTCATGATCATGCAACCCAGGCCGGATGAATAACCACAGCTCACGGAATAAAAAGGGTGATGCCACAAAAACACTGCACCAAAAGGCCAACTGAAATTCAGCAAGAACCTTATCCAAAAGACCGGTAAAAACCACTTTGCCGTTCACACCCATTGCTTCACGTAGTGGCAGCAACAAGAACTCAGCAACGCGAGCACTTTGTGAGTAACAACCACCAAAAGCGACAGCTATAATAATAACCATGCGAATGAGGCGGGTACGCAGCTCTTCTAAGTGCTCAATCAGGGTCATCTCTTTCATAGGGCAATTCTGACACGGAACGGAAGGAAAATCCGGCCTAAAAAATTCTTCCTCCATGCTAGAATGATTCATGCTCAGCTTCATCTTGGCCCTCAGTCTCAACCTCTCCTACGCTGCCCCTAAGGCGCCGGCCTCAAAGCTATTAAAATGCCTAGGTTTGCAGGAAAAAGTGTTTCACCAAAAGAAGCTCTCGGGCGCTCTCTACGAACTTAATCAAAGAATGATTGCCGAGCTCGTGCAGCTTTCGGGTATTGATGGGAATGAGCTTCTTATTAATCAAGTTTGTCGCTCCCAACGGGAAGGGGCCCTCTATCTCTTGGAGGCCATCCTACTCGACACCCGGGATTGGTATATTATTAGACCTCAAGCAAGCTCACTCGGGACGTCGCTTTCACAAGAGTTAGTCAAAGAACTCAATCTCTCAGGGCCTGAACTTTTATTGAGTTTTTTGGGACAACTCCAGATGGAATCCCCTACTCCTGATTGTTTAGAAAAAAACATCCCAGGGGTAAGTCAGCTCTATTTGGAAGTGAAGTGGTTACAGGAAGAGATTGATATCCAAAAAATTGCGGGCAAGAAGTCACGATTGGCAAAAATCTTTGCAGGAATTCACCGCAGTGGGTACTACTTCGAAGCTTGTGCCAAAGAGAAATCTAAAAAGACTGAAAAAGCCGCCGCAAAGCCCTCTGACCAGTAATCGCTCAACTCATTGACCAAATCCCATTCTTGATCAGCAGTCAGCGTGCCTTGCACCTTAATCTTAACTACACCAGCACGAAAACTCATTATACTCATGGCGGGAAAATGTGTTTTACGGGCGAGCCATATATTGAGTGATTCTTGCAATTTCAGAATCCATGTTGAATTCGCTTCACCATTCCAGCGCTTCTCCAAAGGTGCAGCCGCTTCGATGAGAGCTTCCACATCATGAGTGCACTTACCACAGCCCGAACTTGCCTTTGTATTGGCGACAACATCGGCGCGAGTACAATTAGGATTATCACGAATAAAATCTTGTACAACTTGACGATCGACCTTATGGCACACACAAAGAATCATGCCCGTGAGTTTTACCTGGCGATGAGTCTGGTAAACAGCGTCTCGCAAAAGTGAATCAACCAGCTTAGCTTCCGACAGTCCCCAATGAGGATGAGTGGTCAAAAGTTCTTCAGCGGCTTTCTCTTGAGCCACAGTGAGTTCTCTGCCCGGTAACCAAGCACAAAGCCAGTTTAAAACTTCTTCAGCAGCTTGATCCCCTACCGACATCCCTTGAGCACTCAAGACGCGACGATGATCATCAAATTGTAGATTAAGTGTGGTCTGACCGGCGGGAGTTTGGAGATGTACCGTTGTCATATCTGATTATCGGCCGGTGACCACGCGCTATCCGGAACGACAGTGAGGATTTCATGTCCCTCTTCCGTTATCAGAATAGTGTGCTCAAATTGCGCCGACCAAGATTTATCTTTTGTCACGACAGTCCAGCCATCATCCAAGAGTTTACAATGACGTTTACCAAAATTAATCATCGGTTCAACAGTAAATGTCATGCCAGGCTTCATTTCTGCGCCAGTGCCACGTTTTCCATAGTGTAATATTTGTGGCTCTTCATGAAACTCACGGCCAATGCCATGGCCGCAGTATTCTTGAACGACTGAATACCCATGATCATGGGCCATCTCTTCAATGATGGCACCTATATCACCCACACGTGCACCGGGACGACAGACGGCGATCCCGGCCATCATGCATTTGTAAGTCACGTCCACCATACGCTTAATTTCTGGACGGACGTTGCCAATCAAATAAGTACGATTGGTGTCGCCATGGAAACCTTTGAGCTTGGTAGTGACATCGATATTGAGAATATCACCATCGCGAATAATGTCTTTGGGATGAGGAATGCCATGGCAGATGATTTCGTTTTTTGAGGTACAAACACTCTTAGGAAAGCCGTGATAATTAAGTGGAGCAGGAATAGCATCGCGCTTAATAATATAGTCATGGCAGAGCTGGTTAACTTGTTCCGTGCTCATTCCAGGACGTAGCTTATCCTCAATGAAGCGCAGAGTCTTAGCGGCTAAAAGACTTGTTT
>JBIKNE010000073.1:0-7854 GCA_044358855.1 Bacteriovoracaceae bacterium
GTGGAGACTGGACTCAACGAGACGATGTCATTACCAACTTCCTAAAGTCTTATAATATCGTGGGTGTGCCGGCCTACTTTATTCAAAAACCGGACGGAACTATCATCCCATTGGGTGAGACCATCAGTCTTGGGAAGCTCAAAGAGCATACTCAGAACTAGAACCCTGTAAAATAGGAAGGGGAATAACCTTAATTCCCCTTTTTTTCCAAAACTCACTATTATGCCGCCGCACAACTCATTTCGATTGCGGGGCGTATGTTACGTACGATCATACTAGCTATTGGTCTAATTATTGCGGCGCTGTCGCTTCCGACTGCTTTTGCAGCTGAAGAACGCATGGCCATTGATGTTCAATTAGTCAGTGGCAAAACATTTAAAGTTAATGCCTACGATTACATTAATAATCGCGGTCAACGCGAGATGCGCTTTGAAACTAAAAACATGGCCGGCGTGGTCTTGGGCTATGGCCGTGATCTCGACGGTGATACCAAGATTGATACCTTCTTTATCTTTGGTGATAACGGCATGAGCCGCTATGAACGCAAAGTTTATAGAGAAAGTTCATGGACAAGAGCTCGTCATGTTCTGGCCGAACATGCGACGTATTCGGGTAAAGACTACTTTGCCGGACTTCGTGATAATGTCCTCTCCTTCTTCTTATTTGGAGCTGACCATATTCTGGAAGCTCAAAAAACCTTCTATCTCGACTGGATGGATCTAGAAGAGCTCAATATGATTCTTGAGGCGAACAAAGGCTTTATGAGTCGCGATGAGTATCGTTACGGTCTACAACTCATGATTGATGGCAATCAAATGGCCTATGACCGCTTGATGAAATCCTTAGGAGGAGAACAGGCCGCCATGTGGGGAGTCGATGCGGCACTTTGGTTAAGTGGGACTGTGCTTTTGAAATGGGCCGGTAAAGCCATCAAGGCCATCTCAAAGAAACTGACCCCCCAAGTACAAAGACTTGGTACCGGTGCAGGAGTTTTGGCAACACGACTCACAGTCAAATCTTATCAAGCAACAATTCACTCAACGATTAAATCTGTCTCTCAGAAATCTCTTCTACAAAAATCCAAGTCTGCCATTTTCAAAGGCCTCAAAAACATACGCGCTGAATGGCAGTATTTGGCTTTCTCAACCAGCATACAAATCGGCGTTGAAACATTTGTCAGCTTCGATGAAGTTGTTGATGAGGATCCACGTCAAATGGCGAGTAATCTGCTTGAGCATCCCGCGGTCCAAGAAAACATCGCCGTCTCCCTAACAGCTTCTACTCTAATGGCCGCCAGCAATGGCTCTATCCAAGGTAAGTTCGCCCGCTTTGCCGTGCTTGGTATGGTGGGAGCTGGTAGCTCATATGCCATGGGAACCGCACTATCAGGCCATCAAACTAATGAGCGACTAGCGATGGACACTGCTTGGAGTGTGGGAATTGATTCAGCTCAATTTATGTTTGATTTACATGTCCTGCATAAGTTCACTCAACTGGCCGTTAAACATCGCAATCCAAAATTAAAACTCGTTGGATATGCCATCGTCTTTGTTAGCCAAGTCACCAACTTCTACGCTTATTCCGAAGCCACACGCTGGCTTGATCCTCAGAGTTACGCTAAAGATGGTGAATTGAAGCTAGTACCTATTACGGTTGCAACGAACTAACACATCCCTAACACATTCTTGGCAATTGAGTATTTTGTTATGTCATTTCTTTGAATCAACTGCAAAGATTCTGCAAAGAAGTTCTCCCTCACATTTCAAGTGATGCCTCTTATGAAATCCTAAAGACAACTCTTTCAGGAGATCATGGATGTTCAAGCGATTGATTTTTTCTCTGCAATTTGTAAAAGCTCGTCTCTTCTACTATTTCCGCCTTCTGTTTGCTTCCGATACACTTAAACCGCAGACCTCATTTAGTTATGAATCTGGTCCCTACGAAATTAAAATTGCCGAAAAAAAGAGTGAGCTCTTAGAAGTGTTACGTCTACGATACCATGTTTTCTTTCAAGAATTCTCGACCATCAAACCACTCGCTCTGATACCAACACTTGATCTCGATCATCACGATTTTTGGTGTGATCATTTAATTATCAAACACAAAGAGACTCAAAAGATTATTGCTTGCTATCGTTTGCGTTCATCAACTAAAGAAATACCTTCCAAGTATTATACTGAAGGTGAATTCGTATTAGACGATTTCCTGACTTTGGAAGGCCATAAACTAGAACTGGGACGCGCCTGTGTTCATGAAAAATTTCGCAATGGTATTGTCTTGCGCCTTCTGTGGCGTGGACTTTGTGAATACGCTGCACGAACTGAAACGCGCTATATGTTTGGCTGCTCAAGTCTGGCACGCAAAGATATGAATGATTGGAGTTCTCTCTCATTTGGGGCCAAGGAAAAGGGCTCGCTCTTGGATCAAGTTAAAGTCGTTCCAACAGAAGACTTCTGTGTCGGTCAGTACCAAGACATTAAAGATATTTGTTTTACTGCAAAGGAAGTGAGTGAGAAGAAAAAAGGCAACTCTCTTTTAGAGATGTATCTTGCCGCCGGTGCGAAGATTAGCGATTCACTGGCCTATGATTCTGAAATGGACTGTGTGGATATCTTTACAGTACTTGATTTTCAAAAGATCTCTCCACTCTTTAACCGAAGACTGGAGCCAACGGTCTAATTACTGGCCCACGAGAATACAGGCGTTGTATTCACAACGTACTCCATAGCGGCGATTATCCGGATAATTGCCGCAATTCATTTTTCCTTCACGGGTTTTAAATTCTTTATCAACATAATCGAAGAACTTGGCATTCAAAGCTTTAATCTTGCCGCAGCGTGAACGATAAATGGTGCAATCTTTATCCTCATAGCAAAAAGGAATATCCGTTTCATTCTGAGGAGTAGGCTGTGTGCAAGCGATGAGAAACAACAGAATAAGCCATCTCATACTACTCTCCATCAAACTTGGAAGGAAGTTTCATCATCTCACTGATAAGCGCCTCAGGGGCATAGCCTTTATAGAGCACCATATACATGCCTTGAAAGAGCCGCGCACGAATTTCATACTTCTTCGCTAATTCATAAGCGGCCTTGGTGGTTTTATACCCTTCCACCACCGAGCGAGAAGATTTGATAATATCTTCCGGCTTTCTCCCTTTGGCGACTTCAATACCAAACTGTTTGTTCCGTGACATCTCACCTGTCGAGGTAAGAATTAAATCTCCCATGCCTGAGAATCCATAGAACGTTTCAGGACGGGCATTGAAGACCACTCCGTAACGAAGCATCTCGACAATCCCGCGTGTGATCATGGCGGCACGTGTGTTGTGATTAAAGCCCAGCCCTTCAATGATCCCACTTGATATCGCCAAAACGTTTTTAAGCGCACCACCGAGGAGGACACCTTTCACATCATAAGTGGGAAAGCATTTGAAAAAATCAGTCTGTAACATCTCAGCCGCCAACAATAGAGTTGTGCGCGAGCGCCCTGCTAAACTCACCAGGGTAATCTGTTTATCCAAAATTTCTTTGGCAAACGAAGGACCGGAGAGATAGGTTAATTGATCTTCATAGTCTCCGAGGTAGTCGCGAAACATATCATCTGGTAATTCAAGTGTTTCAGTATCAATACCTTTGGCAAGCGAGACAAAGGGAATTCCCTTCGAGAGAAACTTTTTAACTTCTGTTGAATGTTCAATAAAAAAAGGACGAATCGCTGAAGTGGGTAGACCTGAAACCACGAGTTCGACATCCCCTTCAACCAATGAGTGCAACTCACTCCAGGTTAAGGCCGGCACAATTTGAGTCGGAATCGCTTGGCCCGGAAGATAAGTATGGTTTTCACCACGCTTGATTTCATCGTAAATATCTTGTGAGCGAACCTTAATGACGACTCGTTTGAAATTTTGTGAGAGCACAAAAGCAATCGATGTACCAAAGGCGCCCGCTCCTAAAACAACTGCCGTCTGACGCATACCACTTCCTTTAGAGGCTCATGACCCCGGGGATTTTTGAAATCAAACTATAGACCTCGAGGACTTCATCAGTAGTCTTAACTAATTTACGTGAAGTAATGCTCACATAATTACCTTTTTCAGAGGTTTTTACGGTTATTTCATGGCCATCCAACAGGGCCAGCACATGGTTTTGACTCTCCACTTTAACGATGAATTTCCAGGTATAGAAGTCGGGCCATTGATAGTTTTGGTCGAGTAATTCCCGGAATTTCTCATGCTTAGGGTCGCTCATAGGGGCTCTCTTGAGTGTTACTGTCTGGGCCTAAAAAGGAGCGTTCATTCTACCGATATAGCTCGGAACCTTCGAGTCCCAAAGGACAGTCTATGAGCAGTAAATGGCGCACGCTTCCCCTTATTTTAGCACTGGTCTATTCCGGTGTCGTGGGAGCAAGCGAAAATAGTTTAGATTTAAAACATATTCGTTTGTCTGAAAGTTTTAAATCCGCTCTGAAGGCCAGTTCTGGTAACACCAAAAGTTTGCGAGCGACCCAACAAGTTGATCCACGCCAAGGCCTGATTCCTTTTTTATTTGATGCCGAAATAGCACAACAAAATGCTCAAAAGAGTGCCAAAAACTTTGCCAAAAGCACCCCCACCGATGGTCAAGAATCACTTCTCTACGGACAAATCCGGGATTGGCTAGATTTACGTTATCAAGGAATCGGCCAAGCAGAATCAGAACGTGTGGCCATGTTTAATAATCAGTTTAATTTAGGCGTACAGAATTTCTCTGGTTTCAGTTGGCAGAAACCCTTTGGCGGTTTTGGTATTTATACGGATCGCCAACTCTCACCCGATCTCTTCGATGCTAATCGTTGGATCGTAATGGATACCTTTACTGTCGTCATCGAAGCCACCAGCTTTTTAGGAAAGATGAATGAGGCCGGCGCAGTTGATATGACTTCATCCGAGATTGCTGCTTTTGCTGGTATCAATTTCAAACGGGTTTATACCACCTTTCATTTTGCTAATAGTTTTATGGAAGGCCTTATCGCCGACTATCGCTATCTCTTCTTGCCTTTCTTGGTCCACACTCCCAATGGTGCACTCGCACTAAATAACGGTCGAGTGATGCGTCGAGAAGATACTTGGAGTGCCGCCTTAGGTGGATTAATTGAGAGTCCACCATTATACGGCTTCTCGTTTTCAGCAGGTGCCATGGCAGAGATCACGAATCAATCAACGCTTACTCTTCAAAGCGTCACCCCTCAAGAGGCCAATCGCCCCGGTGAGTTTCTGCGCGTCTCTCACAAATCAGCACTCACCAAAAGTGCAGGAGTGACGGCCGCTTTACAATTGGATTTCTTCAAACTGATTAAGTTCACGCTTCTGAGCTATGACTTAGAGTTTTCTTCTGAAAAAAGTAATGAGTTTCAGTTGAGCTTTCGTGAAGAACACAAGGCGCGCTTAACAGATGGCTCAGATACCTCGAAAGAATTTGCTCAGATGCTGAGAAAGAATTCTCCAGATATCCGCTACCTTGAGCCTTATGTCACCCGACTTGATCAATCGCATACCACAAGCACTAACTCACGTACCATGCTCCTATTGTGGGGCTCCCTTAAAAAATCTTCTATGGAGCAAGTGCGAGTCATAAAAGACCAAGTGGTGAAAACATTCTTCAAAAACTACAACGAGTCGATTCGTTTGGTACAAAACTTCTGGAGCCGCTTGTTCTCCAGTTTTATTTTCCGTATCTTTCAATTTAATACATTGATTAAGAACGATGCTGCTTTCACTCGCAAACTCAATCTAGAGTATGAAGCGACACTACCTCAATCTCCCGATCCAGACAAAATGCTGATTGAAGGCCAGGAACAATTTTCCATGATGGTAAGCCTATCCTATCAAGCGGCGCGAACTGATCGATGGGTAGACCGCTCTTATAAAAAAGACGTCATTGAATTTATGGAACGCTATACGACACTCACACCTGAACTGAGAAATTCGGTGAGTAGTGAAGATCTGAAAGGTCCGTTGATGGTTTCTACCAACGTTCGCGTCATGGGAGATGGATTACACTTTTTCCATCAACTTCCCGAGCAACTAGTCTTAAATGAGTTCAACTTGATCTGCGCCAAAAAAGCGAGCTGTGTAAAAAGCTTGCGTGATCCTTATTTGGCCTATAAAAAAGTATTTAACGATACCAGCAGACTCGAGTTGGCGCTTTTAAAGAAGATGATGACGACACTCCTTAAAGAAATTGATGATCTAGCAACTTTTCAAGTGCTCTTTGGCGAAAACGCTTTCGTCAGTGGTTCACTCTATGCGACATCACGTCAAGGTCTCCCCTTCTCAACGGCTTTCTCAGTCGGACAGTTCAGAGGCCTAGGAGTCATCGATACCTTTAAGCGCCTCAACGGTACTCGTCAGCCGGCTTCAATCTGGAGTGAGTAATGGCACTCAAAGAGGCCCGTGAGAAACTCAAAAGCGGAGATGTCGTAGCTATCCCCACAGAGACCGTTTACGGACTGGCCGGTGATATCGAACAAGATGCGGGACTTAGAAAAATCTTTTCAGTCAAAGAGCGTCCGTTCTTTGATCCCTTGATTGTTCACGTAGATACAACCGCCAAAGCACGTGCTCTCACAACTGAATGGACTGAAATTCATGAGGCCTTGGCAAAAAACTGCTGGCCTGGTCCACTAACTTTGATTGCGCCTAAGATTCACACTCTCAATCCCTTAATTACCTCAGGGCTCATGGATGTGGGACTACGTTGCCCCCGTCACCCCCTTACCCTCGAACTGCTTAAAGACTTCGCAGGTCTCGCTGCTCCCAGTGCCAATAAGTTTGGTAAGACTTCGCCGACTCAAGCTGAACATGTTCGTAGTGAATTTGGCGACTCTGTGATGGTACTTGATGGTGGCCCATGTGAAGTAGGAATTGAATCGACAGTCGCAGCAGTGGTTAGAAACGGTGGACGCTGGAAGCTCTTAGTTTATCGCCCTGGTTTTTATACTGCCGCTAAACTGCATGACATCTTAGAAGAGGAAGGCCTTCCGACTGAAACAAGTTATACCGAGAGCCCGGTCGCTCCAGGGCAATTGCAACATCACTATATGCCATCAATTCCGGTGTTGATTACTGACAATCTGCCCAAACTAGAGTTGATAGAAGCCGCTCAAAAGAAACTCAAAATTTCTATCGTAAATCCTGTAGAACTCGTACTGGCCGATGACCCCATCCTCGCCGCTCGCTTGTTCTATCAACAACTGCGCGACTTAAGTCCACACCACGATGCCATCGTCGTTATATTGCGAGAAGAGCATCGCCGCACTGAGGCCTGGCGTGCGCTGATGAATAGATTAATGAAGGCAGCGAGCTTTAGAGCGTAGGTACAAACCTAAACAGTCCAAGCTTCAGAGCTGTGTAAATCACCACAGTAAAAAACAAGACCACATAGATGAACTTCTTCACGTTTTGAATGAGACGAATCTGCGCCTCTTGCGCCAGATCTCCCTTCACGCCGTGTTGGTCGAGAGTGGCGATAACGCGTTCGATGTTGCCGTCAGCTACCAAGTGGATTTCGCCGGAATTAGAAAAAATGGCGATGATGCTTTTGGGGGCCAAGAGTTTGTAGTGAGAGGCCTGCTCGTAATTAAACCATGAGTTCAAAAAAGGCAGCCCACGATTAAACAGATAGCCCTTCTCGTAAAAGCGCACACCACGAATAAATCCATAATAAATGACTGGTGGGATGACGAGACCCGTGAGCCAGAAAAGTTCAGTGGGATATTTTAAATGAAATTGTACAGCATCCCACCAGCCAAGTTTACCTTCTTTGAGGAACAACTCAATCTGAAAGGTGCCCAAGTATAAATCGTGATAGAAAA
>JBIKNE010000192.1:0-5042 GCA_044358855.1 Bacteriovoracaceae bacterium
CGGCGGAGATCGATGACACTATTGAAATTGAAGTTTTAGATAAAGATTTACGCGTGGATGTCTTTCGCTCCAGCGGTGCCGGCGGTCAGTCAGTGAACACCACGGACTCCGCGGTTCGTATGACTCACATTCCGTCAGGCATTGTCGTCGCCTGTCAGCAAGAGCGCTCGCAGCTGCAAAACAAAGTGAAGGCGATGAAGATCTTGAAGTCGCGTCTTTATGAGCGCGAACTTGAGAAGCGTCGTGAGGCGCAAAACCAAGTTGAGGCCGGCAAGAAAGACAATGCTTGGGGCTCACAGATCCGCTCCTATGTATTGCATCCGTACCAATTAGTTAAAGATCACCGGAACGGACACAGCACCTCACAAGCGCAAAGTGTTTTAGATGGTGATTTAGATGAATTCATGAAAGCGTATCTCCAATGGCAAAGCCTTGGGGGCAAACCGGTGGAGGCAGGCGATGACGACCTCTAATCTTACCGAATCGGGGAAAGTTATGAAACACAAGCATGTTGAACGTTGGACCAGTCAATTCTCAGAGCAGATTAATGTGCGCCTAGAAAAGCGTGCTAAGGTCGAGGAGCTCGGTCAGTTGGGAGGCGCGTATAAGAATCACTTGAAACCTGATACGCAATTCAAGAACCTCGTTGATCGTTACGGTGCTCTGGAAAAAGATGCTATCGGACAGACGCCTGAGTTTAAAGTGGCTGGCCGCGTTTTGATGGTGCGTGACTTTGGTAAGGCAGCATTCTTAACCTGTGATGATGGCTCTCATCGCTTTCAGCTCTATGTGAAAAAAGATATCACCTCTGAAGCTGGTTTCGCTCAATACAAACTTTTGGACTACGGCGATATCGTTTGGGCCTCAGGAGATGTCTTCAAAACCATGAAAGGGGAGCTCTCACTCAATGTGAAAGACTTCGCGATTATTACTAAGAGTACGCGTCCATTGCCAGAGAAGTTCCACGGATTAACCGATCCTGAATTACGCTATCGTATGCGCTATGTGGATTTGGCGATGAATCCTGAAGTGCGCGATAAACTCAAAACGCGCTCACAGATCGTGCGCTATATTCGTGAGTATTTTTACAATAAAGACTTCTTAGAAGTTGAAACTCCGATGATGCACTCGATTGCCGGTGGTGCCGCTGCTCGTCCGTTCAAAACTCATCACAATGCTCTCGATATGGAACTCCATATGCGAATTGCTCCTGAGTTGCATTTGAAGCGTTTGATTGTCGGTGGTTTTAATAAAGTTTTTGAGATGAATCGCTGTTTCAGAAATGAAGGCCTCTCACTGAAGCATAATCCAGAATTCACATCGATCGAATTCTACTGGGCCTATGCCAACTACGAAGACTTGATTCAACTGACTGAAGATTTAATTGCCGGCATTGCTCGCGATGTCTTGAAAAAAGAAGTCATCACTTTCGGTGATAAAGAAATTAATCTTGCTGGCCCTTATGCGCGCATGACCATGCGTGAAGCAGTCGCGAAGTACACCGATTCTACTCCTGCTCAAATCATGGAAGCGACTCACTTGAAGAGCTTGCTGAAGAAATCAGAGCTTGATCCTTTGGCTTTCAACAATGTGGGTTGGGGCAAACTTCTGACACTTTGTTTTGAAGAGTTCGCTGAGAAGCATCTCATTCAACCGACATTTATCACCGAGTACCCAACAGAAGTGTCGCCTCTTTCACGTCGTAACGACACTCATCCAGAATTTGTGGATCGCTTCGAATTCTTTATCAATGGCTGGGAAGTCGGAAACGCTTTCTCCGAGTTGAATAATCCAACTGATCAGCTTGATCGATTCGCTGAGCAAGCGATGGCGAAAGAAGCCGGCGATGCGGAAGCTTGTGATGTTGACTACGACTACGTTCGAGCTCTTGAGTACGGCATGCCGCCAACGGCGGGCCAGGGTATCGGTATTGATCGTCTCGTGATGGTGCTGACGGATAGTCCAACCATTCGTGATGTTATCTTGTTCCCACTCCTGAAGAAAGAAGACTTCGGTGGGGAAGAAGAACATGCCGGAGCGTAAAAGCTCTCTGATTCTAGCGCTGGCGCGAGTCTTTTTTGACCAAGCAAGTACTTGGCGCCTGCTGCTATTCACTATTTTGGGCTACGCTTTTTCTCTTGCTGTGATTCTTTGCACCCTTGGTTTGATGGATGGATTCTCATCAACACTAAAAGAAGGATTGCGTCTCTCTTCAGGGGACGCCATCCTCACCAATCAAAACGGTTTTTTCAAAATAAACAATGCCACTCTTGAAGAAATGCAAATTTATGGAGTGAAGGCGATCGCCCCGGTCGTGCAAACCGAAGCCTTCATTTTGCACGATGGAAAATCGCAAGGAGTATTAGTTAAGGGTGTTGAGAACGAAGAGATGTCACGAGTGACGGGGATGGACTTTCAACTCTCTGAGGGGGAAGTCATTGTCGGCGAAACACTGGCGAAAGATTGGCGAATCAAAAATGGCGATTATATTTCGCTGGTGCTTGCCAGTGGAAAAGAGGGCGATTTACCTCAGTTCATGCCTCTCACCGTCAAGCACACGATCTCTCATGGTATTCACGAAAAAGATTCTCGCTTAGTTTATGTCGGTCTAGATCATTTGCGCGCCACGCTTGGAATAGAAAATAAAATGAATGTGGCGCTGTTGAGTTTTGGAACCACGCAAGTCAATGTTGCAGAGGTTCAGGAGCGCGTAGATAATTTGCGCGAAATCTTGGGCCGGCCGTGGATTTTAAAACCTGCCTGGCAAGAATTCTCAGGTTTGTTGGAAGCTGTCGAAATTGAAAAAACTTCTATTGCGATTGTTCTGCAGGTTATCGTTTTGGTCGCGATTTTTAATGTGGCGGCCTTTCTCATTACATTACAAACACGTAAAACTCGTGAGTTCTTTTTGCTCAATGCTCTCGGCATGCCTCGCAAAAGATTTTTTACATTCGCCTGCAGTGTGCTTTTCACGCTGTGGCTCATGTCCTGTGGTTTTGCTTATCTCTTTGTGAAATTCTTCAACTACCTATTAATGAACGCATCGTGGTTACAAGTGCCTGGTGATGTTTATGTCCTTACGAAGTTACAAGTCCTCTTACAGTTCTCTGACTACTTATTTGTCTTTGGTTGTGCCCTCCTATGGATGGTGATCCTGGGTGGTTTTGCCATCAACAAAATGCAGCGTACATCGCTCTTAAGTGGCCTGCGCCAGGAGTTTCAATGAATCCATTTATTCGCCTTCAAGCAGTAGAGAAATCCTACGGCTCAAGCCATGTCTTACGAGGAATTAATTTAGATATTTCGACTGGTGAGCGTATTGCTATTCGCGGTGCTTCTGGTTCAGGGAAATCAACTCTGTTGTATCTCTTGGGTGCTCTTGAGCGTCCAAATAAGGGGCGAGTGGAAATTAATGGCAAGAATCTCGCCGATCAAAACGATGAGGCCCTCGCACAATTTCGCAATAGCTCGGTGGGCTTTGTTTTTCAGTTTCATTTTTTGTTGCCCTCACTGACGGCGTGGGGAAATATTTTGTTGCCGGCGCGGATAGGTGGGCATGATGTGGCAGCAGTTGAAAAACGCGCCAAAGATCTAGCGGCACGACTCGGTGTAAGTGCTTTACTGGAAAAATGGCCTCATCAATTGTCCGGTGGTGAGCAGCAACGGATTAATATTCTTAGAGCGCTCTCGCTTAACCCGCCGCTTCTCTTGTGTGATGAGCCGACCGGAAATTTGGATTCGCAAAACTCAGACAAGGTGACAGGTCTTTTGCGAGAGTTGGTGCAGGAAGGAAAGAATACTTTGATTGTTGTGACTCATGATGACAAAGTAGCCTCTACTTTCGAGCGCAAGATCGTCATTGAAGATGGTCAGATAATCCGCTAGAATGGGCGAAATTTTAACGATTTCAGTAATTTAAGAGCGAGCTGGATGAGAAGCAGACACCTCATTGTGTTATTTTTTTGCATTGTGTTTGGCACACTCGCTCCGAGTGTCGCCTACGCGCAAGAAATCATCGGCCCGATTCGCGAACTCTTCAAAGTTGATGCTATTGAAATTGCCGGCAATCGCAAGGTTGAATCTGAAGCGGTCATAGAGAAGCTCTCTACTAAAACTGAACAAGTGCTCGATAACTATCTTCTTCGTAAAGATATCCAGCGTATCTACGAGATGAAGTATTTCGATGAAGTAGAAGCTTGGCACAAGCGGTCTGGTAGCAAAAACATTTTGCTTTTTAAGCTCAAGGAAAAACCGATTATCGGCAAAGTTGAGTTTAGCGGGAATGATGAGATCAACGATGATGATCTCAAAGAACAGATCAAAACTAAAGAATTCCAGATCCTCGATGTCGCCACACTTAAAGCCGACGTGATGGCGTTGCAAAAGCATTACGAAGAGAAGGGCTTTTTTATTGCTCAGGCTTCTTATCAAGTTAAAGAGCAGAAGAACGGCTCAGTGAGTGTGATATTTAAGATTAAAGAATGGGATAAGGTGATGGTCAAGAAAGTCACTTTCTTGGGCAACAAAGCCATTCTAGATGACGAGCTTAAAGGGTTTATGCAAACCCGTGAGGAATCATTGTTCTCCGGACTCTCGGGCTCTGGAAATTTTAAAGAACTTAATTTCCAAACAGATATTGAGCGTTTGAAGTATCTCTACAAAACGCGCGGTTATTTGCAAGTGAATGTGAACAATCCCGTTGTAACGGTGTCTGACGATAAGCGCTGGATCTTTATTACCATTCAGGTTATCGAGGGCCCGCAATTCAGTGTCAACAATGTCTACTTCAATGGCGAGCTGCTCTTCACTGAAGCTGAGATGATGTCAAAAGTTAAGATGAAGAGTGGCGAGATCTATAACGAAGAAAATCTTCGTTTAGATATTCAGACTTTGACTGAGATGTATCAGGATAAAGGTTACGCTTTCGCTAACGTTCTCAGAACGCTTGAAATTGTTCCTGGCGAAAACAAAGTTGATGTTGTTTTCTCATTCGAGAAAGGCAAAATCTGTTACTTCGGAAAAATTCTCGTAAAAGGGAATAC
>JBIKNE010000430.1:0-2700 GCA_044358855.1 Bacteriovoracaceae bacterium
ATCCGTCGTGAACTAAAAATTCATGAAGGTCAGATGTACACCGGCTCAGGTCTGCGTACCTCAAAAGAAAACGTAAACCGTCTGGGTTTCTTCCAACCTGAAAGTGTCATTTTCAATACAGTCGCTCAGCGTGGGAAAGACAATATCCTAGATGTTGAAATTTCAATTAAAGAGCGTGCTACCGGACAAATCAGTGTCGGTGCCGGTTACTCAACTGCGACACAAGGTTTCGTCCAGGCCAGTATCGCGCAAAATAACTTCCGCGGTTTGGGTCAGAATATTAACTTCAATATGTCAGTCGCTGCCAATCAGCAGATTTATAATTTAGGTTTCACTGAGCCATACCTGTTTGATACCAAGTGGACTGCCGGAGCTGATTACTTCCGTACCATTTCAAATTTCATCCGTTCATTCAGCTATGAAAAACATGGTTTTGATTTACGCGTCGGTTACCCTATCTTTGATTACACGCGTTTGTTCCTCACGTATCGCTATGAAGACAACACCATTCGTAACGTGACAAACCCGACGATTGATCCAAAACTTGAAAACGGTTCTGCAGGCTCTGTGCAGGCCTCACTCGTTAACGACAAGCGAAACAATATCTTTGAACCAACCGCGGGTCACTATGCTTCAACCTCGATTGAGTATGCCGGTGTCGGTGGTATTCAGCGTTGGTTGCGTGGTGATGTTGAGGGCCGCTACTACAAGCCAATCTGGGAAGAGCTCGTTTTCCGAAGCCGCGGTACTGTATCGCAAATTTTTAAGACAGAAGAACGTGGTATTCCTCGTATTGAACGCTTCTCGATGGGTGGCGCTCGTAACATGCGTGGTTTCCGTCTGGAAGATATTGGTCCATTAATTAAAGCGCGTAACCTTCAGACCGGCTCGTTTGATACCTTCAACAAGGGCGGTCTCTTCCAGGTTCTAACGACCTTCGAGCTTGAGCATCCTATGATCAAAGAAGCAGGACTTAAGTGGGTGCTCTTTACCGATGTTGGTAACGTTTATGAAGAACGTATTGGTAAGGATGGGGATTATACTCAGCGTGCTAACTATGGCTTTGGTTTCCGCTGGTTCTCGCCAATTGGTGTGCTGCGTTTTGAGTTTGGTTTCCCGCTTAATAAACGTGAACGCGAAGCGCCAAATCAATTCCACTTTGACATAGGACAACTGTTCTAAACAGTGCTAAATTTTTTAGCAGATTGACCACTATGGGGAGACTCTAAATGAAACTTAGCGCAATTATTTTATCAGTTCTGTTTACCTTTTCAGCTCAGGCAGCAGTAACGATTGGTTTGGTTGATGTTCAAAAAGTTTTGACTTCAATTAAAGAAGGCCAGTCGGTCATGAAGTCTTTGGAAAAATCTTTCAATTCAAAAAAAGACACTCTCAAGAAAGACGAAGAGAAAATTAAAAAAGCTGGCGAAGATCTTAAGAAGCAAGCGGCTGTCTTGAGCGAGCAAGCTCGCTTAACTAAAGAGCGTGATATTCAAGAGCAGATCATGAAGGTTCAAAGCAAAGCAGCTGAGTTCCAGAAAGATATGCAGAAAATGGAAAACGATCTTAAGAAGCCAATCATTGAAAAGCTTCGTCCGCTTATCGAAGAAGTTTCAAAAGCTTCGGCCGTTTCTATGACGTTCGAACTTGGAAGTGCGCCGATCATCTATGCTGAATCAAAGAAAGATTTAACGGCTGATGTGATCAAGGCCTACGATAAAAAATATCCGGTGAAGTAATGCTACTAAACGATCTCTTCGCCCACGATTCGGACACGCAAGTCGTCCACCTCGCGGGCGGAGG
The DNA here is from genome assembly GCA_044358855.1 of Bacteriovoracaceae bacterium. Lineage (GTDB taxonomy): Bacteria > Bdellovibrionota > Bacteriovoracia > Bacteriovoracales > Bacteriovoracaceae > UBA6144. The sequence continues at coordinate 1,804 of JBIKNE010000430.1, forward strand.
AGTCGTCGAGCGCATCATGCTCCCTCAAGAGCTGGTCGCCGGGGGCTTGTGCTTTGTAAAAAATAGTAAATTTTTAAAAACTCTCGAAGCACATCTGACTGCTCATCCAGCGCAAAATGCTGCCATGGTGGTGGATCGTAAATTGTGGGAGGCCCTGGATTCTGCTGTTCAAGCAGAGTGGCAGAGTCGTCTTCATTGTATTGCAACGAGCACCAATGTTCCGCTTACGATGGCGAAACTCTCAAAGCCATTGTTCCAGAAGAAATTTGGTGAACTGCAAAGCGCTGTCGATGGTCGACAATTGGGTAATACTGAAATTCATCCTTCAGCAATTATCGCTCAAGGTGTCTTCATCGGTGAGCATGTTAAAATTGGTGCCGGAGTTATTCTTCACCCTGGTTGCGTGATTTCATCGCATGTTGAAATTGGCGATGGCTCGGTGTTGTTCGCTAATGTGGCGATTTATCCTTTCACTAAAATCGGAAAACAAGTTCGTGTCCATGCCAATACCACTATCGGCAGTGATGGCTTTGGTTATGTTTTTGATAAAGGTATTCATCATAAAATCTGGCACACCGGCGGTGTCACTATTGCTGATCAAGTGGAAATCGGTGCGAATTGCAGTATTGATATGGGGACTTTTACTCCTACCATCATTGGTAGTGGAGTAAGAATCGATAACCAAGTTCAGATTGCCCACAATTGTAAAATAGGCACTGGCTGTGTTCTGTGCGGACAATCTGGTATGGCGGGCAGTTCTGTGCTCGAGGATTATGTAGTATTGGGTGGTCGAGTAGCGATTGGCCCTGATGCTTTAATAGGTAAAGGATCACAAGTTGCTGGTGGAGCGATGGTGAATGAAAGTGCCATCTGGCCAGCAGGTTCAGTTTTAGGAGG
>JBIKNE010000074.1:0-7680 GCA_044358855.1 Bacteriovoracaceae bacterium
TTAACAAGTTTGAGTTATCAGTTTGAAAAGGGCCAAATTCTCGGAGCAGAATTGATTCACACTGGTCGCGCTTATTATTTAGATGATCGCGCATATTTGCACTTTAATGATTTCTATATTCGTTCGCGAAACTCTGGGCAGCATTTCTTCTTTACGATGCCATTTAAGCACGCCCAAATTATTCGTATAGGTCTATATAATTACAGTGCAAAATCTGATCCAATTAATTTTGAAGATAATCGCGAGACAGTAAATAATTACTATCTCTCTTATAGAATAGATTTTTAAGCACGGCCTTTTAGGCTAAGCAAGGCCTTAGTAACAGCACTAATGTCATCGGAAACAAATTGATAATTAGTTTGGGCAAGTATTATGTCGATTTGCTTGATCAAGCTTTGCAGTTGCGTTTTTCCAAATATGCTTACACCAAATTTTTCTAAATTTAGGGCTTCAGTAAGATGATCGAAGTGACCTGTTAAGAAGATAAATGGACAGGTTACTTTTAATCCACGAGCTTTTTCAAAGAATGCTGTTCCGCTCATTTGCGGCATAGAAAGATCACAGATAATTAAATCAAATGTAGTGGATTGAGTTTCTCAAGTGCTAGTTTGCCGTTAAGTGCTACATGAATCTGTCGATCCTCTTTGGCAATAATAGTTGAGAGGATTTCTGTTAGTTCAACTTCATCATCGACAATCAGAATTTTAAATGGGGAGTTCACGTATTTTTCGCGCCTGGTATCGGTTATGGAGCAGCTGTTCGATTGTATACCAAAGAAGGCCTATCCAAATATAAATAAAGCCCTGCCAGCGACTGGCCGGCATTGGTTCATGAAATATCGCCCAGCCACAAATAAATTTGAGGGTCGGAGAGAGGTACTGGATAAAACCGAGTGTTTGCAGAGGGAGTCTGCGAGCGGCATAGGCAAAAAGAACTAAGGGAAGACAAGTAATGACCCCGGAGAGCATAAGAGCAAAAGTTTTGAGCACACCAAGGGCAGCGATATCCTGGGAGACCGAGCCACCTAGCTGTGAGTACCACACAAGAAATGGGAGGAAGACCACCGCAGTCTCATAGGTTAATCCTTCAAGTGGACCCACATGCGTGAGTTTGCGAATAACTCCGTATGAGCCCCATGTGAGTGAAAGCGAGAGTGCCATCCAGGGGAAAGCATCTAGACCGGCAGTCATACCAATCCAGACAACGCCTAGAACCGCCAAAATCACCGCTGGAATTTGGGTAAGCCTGAGGCGCTCTTTTAAAAACAACCAGCCAAACAAAATATTTAAAAGTGGGTTCAGGAAGTAACCCATGCTGGCTTCTAATATATGGCCACTGGTAACAGCAACCATATAGAGCAACCAGTTCGATGAAATAAGCACAGCTGATAAGAGCAACCACCATCGTCGATTGTCTTTAAAGATCGCCAGTAAACTTTTAGTTCTGTTCACCAAAGGGATAATAATCGCCAGTGTGATTAAACTCCAAAACAAACGATGCATGAAGAGTCGATCACCGGTGAGTTCGGGAAAGAGTTTCCAGTAAATAGGGAAAAGCCCCCAGCATACAAAGGCCAAGATTCCAGCAAAAAGCGCCCGCGTGAATTCAGACATTATTTTACTCCGGCCTCGCGAGCAATTCTGCGAGCAAAAATCCAAGCAAGAAAAGTCACAATAACAGTCAGAATTCCTAGCAAACCGAAATTCTCCAAGCGTCCATTGCTGCCTTCATAGATAACCATGCCAGCAAAGAGTGAAGCTACACCCGACGCCAGTTGGCGAAAAGCATTCTCGAGACCCATAAAGGTTCCACGCTTTTTCGGCTCAACAACTATAGACAAAAGTGTCATAGCGGGAATAAAGCGACCAGAGCCAGTCATCATGAAAAGTGTCGACACACAGAGGGTAAGCACCAGCGGTGTGACACCAAGATGAGTGATTAGAATAATTGGGATAAAGGAAATTCCACCCACCCAAGTAAACATACGGAAACAGCCCAGACGATCACATAAGCGACCAATCCAGCGTGCCGAGAAAACTGTGGCGGCACCTCCTACGAGGTAAATGTATTTTAGATTAGATTCAGCTAGGCCCACGTTTCTCACCATCGAGGGAGAAATAAATGGAACTATCATAAAAATGCCGAAGGCCAAAAGCGAAGTAAGGAGAAAACCTTCAATATGTTTTCGCTCAGTCGCAATCGCGGCAAATTGGCGAAGTGTATCCATCGCTGGGCGAGGTTCAGTGCGATTATTCACCTTGGGAATAATGATCGCCGAGAGCCACCAAATAAGCAGGCCTATGACGACAATAAAGATAAAAGGTGCATGCCAATCAAACCACTCCGCAAGCGCCAAACCAATGGGAACACCAATGACACTTGAAACAGAGAAGGCCGACATGATGACACCGTTAGCAGTGCCACGTCTTTGAGGGGGAATGATGTCTGGAACAAGGGCAAACACGACGGCGTTCAAAACACCACCAAAGGCGCCAGCAAAAATTCTGGCAGCGAGGAGCATTTCAAAATTCGGAGCGAGAGCACAGAGGAGTGTGCCAACAAGAAAGCCAGCGAAACAAACCTGCAGCATACGCTTGCGTTCAAAACGATCGGCGACAATCGAAGCCAGAAAATTGGCGATGCCCGCCGCGAAAGTATAGCTTGATACTAACATCCCAAATTGAGAGGGGCTGACTTGGAACGTACGCATGAGCATCGGGCCCAGAGGCATCAGGATGACAAAATCAAGAATATGAACGAATTGAATCGCACCTAGGATATAGATGATGAGATTTTCTTTCTTTAGAGCATCTTGCTCTAGAGTTGTGGTGTTCATCTAATCCTTCAGTCCCACCACGTCCGTAAGCTTGGAGCTGGTGTCATCAGTCGTCTCAAGTGCGGCCACAGTATGAACGCAATGATCAATCATGCTGACGGCAGCTGGACGGAAATTCCCTGAGTCCTTCACTCCTCCGAAAGGGAGGCGAGCTGTTGCTCCGACCGTTGAGCGATTTAAATTAATGAGACCGACATCGAGATCACGTAGGCAGTGATGGAAAATACTTTGATCACGTGTGAAGACTGAGGCGGCTAAGCCGTACTCTGTGCAATTAGCATGTGCAATGGCTTCATCGATATCGTCATAAGGCATGAAGCAGGCATTGGGACCAAAGATTTCTTCTTGAACGAATTTACCCTTAAGATCCACTTTCTCTAGGAAGTGCAGTGATGGCGAAACATAATGGCCCTGCCACTTCATTTCAAGTTTACGAGGGGCAATGAGTTCTTCAGCACCTTCTTTCAAGCCTTGCGCACAGAAATCTAAATATAATTTTTCTGCTTGAGCATCAATCACAGGCCCCATGAATGCAGGTTTTTCTGCCAGCACGGGATGATCAACGCGAATACGTTCAGCCACTTTCTTGAATTCATCGATGAATTGATTGGCGATTTTACGATGTACGAGAATCATTGAAGTAGATGTGCAGCGCTGTCCAGAAGTGAGATAACAGGCACGCAATAATTCTGGAAGTGCGTGTGGGATATGAGCGTCGTGATGAACAATTGTGGAATTTTTGCCACCTAATTCAAGGGCAACCATTTTCTTCAAATCTTGATGAGTATTTTTAAGAATCATTTTTCCAACAGCACGCGAGCCGGTGAAAAAGACAGCGCGTACACGTGGGTCAGCAGTGAGTTTTCCAGCAGTCACTCCGGTGCCGTTGATAAAATTAATCACACCTTTAGGGAATCCTGCTTCCGCAAAGGCTTCCATCATTAATTCAGCACTGCCGATGGTTTTTTCTGAAGGCTTAAAGATGACACTGTTGCCGGCAGTTAGAGCGGCGAGAATTTGACCATTCGCTAAGTGGCAGGGAAAATTAAACGGACCAATCACAAATGACGGGCCAATCGGCTTCATCACCGTATGGCCATCGATCTTAGGCATGACTTCTTTAATGGTTTTTGTTTCGATGCGCTTCCATGAATCGGCGAGAGTTACATCGACTTTGCTCACAAGTGCTGCCGCTTCTGTTTTTGCTTCCCAAAGTGGTTTGCCGACTTCCCAGGCAAGACGTTCCGCAATTTGATCGCCACGTTTCTTGACAGCTTCTTGATAGCGGCGGATATAAACCGAGCGCTCTTCAAATGAGAGTTTGCGCCAAGTCTCAAAGCCTTTGATGGCCGACTCAACAACAGCGTCAGTGTGGGCGTGCCAAACTTGGGCTTCCCAGAGAGTAACGGATAAATCGGCAGGACTTTGTTTTTTTAGGGTTTCATTGGGGGGAGTTGTAGGCGAATGCCACTGTCCGTCAAAAAAATCACCCTTGAGTTTCATAAACATAAACCACTCCATTGGAATGAGGAGAATCATACTCCTGTTGCTATGGAAGTTCTAAGGATTCCGCGGTAACTTAAGCGAGATAATTAAGGAGTGATTTATGGCGAAAAACCTACCTGCTTTGTTGGACAAAATGTGGACTGACTATGTGGCGATTAACCCTTTGGCGCAAAAGGTCTATGACCTCTTTACTGCCCGTGGGGATAAGGTCTTGAATGACCATATTGCGCTTCGCACATTTAATCACCTGCGACTTTCTGTGGATGTAATCGCCGCTCCATTTATTGCTTCTGGCTACGTTTATGGCGGGGATTATCACTTCACAGATAAAAAGCTTTACGCCAAACATTACGAGCATCCAGACAAGAATCTCCCTAAGATTTTTATCTCAGAACTCAAGCTGCAAGATTTTTCACAAGAGCTACAAAAGACAGTTAATTCTTTGGTTGAGCAGATTCCGGCCGGTTTGGAGCACACTTTTGATTTCTCATCGATTGGTCGCCCATGGCAAGTCACCAAAGCGACTTATGAGAAGCTGATGAAAGAATCTGACTATGCTGCGTGGGTAGCGGCTTTTGGTTACCGCCCCAATCACTTTACTGTCTTCATTAATGCATTGAAGAGCTTTAAAGATATTCAAACGCTTAATACGTTTTTAAAAGCTGAAGGTGTGAAGCTGAATTCAAGTGGCGGTGAAATCAAGGGTACTCCTGAAGTGTTCTTGGAGCAGTCATCAACACTTGCCAACAACATTGAAGTAAAATTTGATGATGGCGCGATGACTATTCCGGCTTGCTACTATGAATTTGCCCGTCGTTATCCACTCAAGAGTGGCGAACTCTATCAAGGATTTGTAGCAGCAAGTGCTGACAAGATTTTTGAATCGACCTCAAAAGGTCAGTAGTTAAACATTAATCTCATCCCCTTGATCGGGGATGAGAATTTCCATCTCTGGCCACTTTTCTTTTATTTTTTCTGCCAAAGCTTGGCGCGGTTTATCCTCACCGTGATTCAAAATTATTTTCTTAGGTGGCACTGGCATCTGACTGACCCAGCGGAGTGAATCTTCATAATCCGCATGGGCGGAGAAGTGATCAACTTTAAAAATCTCTGCGGCCACAGTGATACGTTCATGGTGAATGCGGAATTCTTTTTCACCACTTAAGAGTACTCGTCCTTTCGTTCCTTCCGCTTGATAGCCGACAAAAAGCACACCGTTCTTAGGATCTGGTAGGCGATTTTTTAGATGATGCATCACTCGACCACCCGTCACCATACCTGAAGCAGAGATAACGATATGAGGGCGATTGATTTGCATGAGGGCGATCGATTCTTCATAACTTTCAGTACAAGTAAACATCTCGCTATCGATTGGACCTTGCACACCACCTGGGGCCGGCTGCCAAGCGAGTTCATCGGGAAATTTCAAATGGGCCTTCGTCGCTGAACGGGCCATCGGGCTATCAACATAAACAGGAATTTCTTTGTCGATTAAGTTCTCTCGCTGTAGTTCTGCAATGGCCTGTAACACATCTTGCGTACGTCCAACAGCAAATGCTGGTATGACCAGCACGCCATTTCGGCGCATGACTTTATTTATAATTTCGGCCAACTCTTGATTGGGATTTCCATGAGGGAGTAGGCGATCACCATAGGTAGATTCAAGCACGAGGGAGTCAGCTTGAGGAGGCGAGACGGGCGGTTTGATTAAACGAGATCGACCGTTGCCAAGATCACCACTGAAAATAATTGTTTTTGCACCCTCAGCAGTAGGATAGGAGAGTTGTACAAAACGAGCACCCAAAATATGGCCCGCTCTAAAGAAGCGAAATTGAATATTTTTAAATGGCGTGAACCATTCTTCATCATCGACGATTTCTAATAGTTTGATAGCAGCTTCGGCATCTTTAATAGTATAGAGCGGTTCGGCTGGCTTGTGATTTGAGTAGCCGCTTCGATTGGCATAACCAGCATCTTCTTCTTGAAGTTTGGCGGCATCCAGTAACATGAATTTAGCAAGAGCAGCAGTGCCCTTGGAGCACCAGATAGGCTTGTTATAGCCTTCGCGCACGAGTCTAGGTAAGAGCCCAGAGTGATCAATGTGGGCATGGGTGAGGATCACCCCATCGAGAGTAGATGATTTAAATGGAGTCACCCAGTTACGAAGTCTTAATTCTTTTGGCCCTTGAAATAGACCAGCATCAATTAAAAACTTTTTACCGGAAGTTTCGCAAAGAGTTCGTGAACCTGTGACAGTGCCAGCAGCACCAAAAAATGATAATTTCATAGAAGGATTCTAGCTCTTACGGGGTAGGAATGGAAAGCTTCACAGCACTAGGTTGAGCCTCTTGAATCGAGCGGCCGCACTCAGGTGATTTACGGAGGGCCTTGACTGTTCTTACGCATAAATTGAATACAGGCTCATCTGCAGCATTGAAATCATCAGCTAAGTTTTCAACGAAATCGATAGAAACAGCATCAGTACAGGGAAGTGATTGCTCCGCTTCCGCTCGCCATTTTTTGGCTTCTTTTTTTAAGGCTTCGGTCAATGTGACTTTATCAGAGGAATCCAGCATCAGTGCATCTTTGGCACGTGCTTCCCATCCCATCACATTGACTTCTGACTCTCTAATGGATTTTAAGCGTGCCTGGCGGCGAGAGCTGAAGCCATCGTTAAGTGCTTTATCAACTTTGTCACAATTTTGAAGAGCTGCTGCAGAATCGAATTGCCCCTCACGTCCGGCTATTTTACTAAGTGATTCACCAATCTTAAGCAAACCAAGCTTGGTCTCAGCTTGGCGATATTCCCTATCGGGGAATTCTGCAGCCATAACAAATGATGAGCTCAGCATTATGAGGACGAGAAAGCGCATGCTTTTCTCCTATTCGTCCGCTGCTACTTTGCAAGCGGCCGGGAGTTCAGAGTACAACTCCTTCCAGTATCTCATGGTTACAGAGCAGAACGCTTCGGGAGTCACGTTTTTTAATGATTCCAGCCTAAAGCGAGGTATGTTATTGGATTTTCTAGTCCCTGTGGGGTCCTGTCTAAATATATTAAGACACCCCGGTGCCAAACGAGAGAGGCGGCCAAAGGTTTCTAGGCGGAAAAACCGCAATCTTTCATTCGCGTACGCACTCGCACGTTCAGGGGGCATTAGGATTTTTTCGTCTTTACCATAGGTCTGGGGCTGTCGCCAACGAAAGCCATCATTCTTCAAATCACTGAGCGTCGCTTGAGCTTCCCCACGAATAGCATCCAGGGTAGGAGCGAAATCTTCGACTCCCACGCAGTTGATTTTATCATCCTGAATAGCATTGGGGATGGCGAATTCTTTCGC